>DNHK01000359.1 GCA_003485905.1 Gammaproteobacteria bacterium
ATGGATTTCGTCAATCGATATAGAAAATATTGCGTTATCCAGCCCACTAATAGCAACGTGCGCAGTGGTCGGGGTACCTCACCCAAAATGGGAAGAGCGGCCACTATTGGTTGTTGTACCCTCAGATGATCAGTGCACTGAAAAGAAGATTAAAGAATATTTGAAAGATAAGATCGCCAAATGGTGCATACCTGACAAAATTGTGTTTGTTGAAAAATTACCGTTAACGGCTACAGCGAAAATTTCGAAATTAACACTCAGAAACCAATATAATGACGTTTATCAATCCTAATCATTTGTACCAAATATGTCGTACTTTGATTGTTTACATTTATTCATCGCTCGATAGTCCGATCTTTTTATATACGAGCTGCTGTTTAATATCCAAGCGCTATACATAGCGATAATAAAATATGAAAGCAATGATACTTGCCGCGGGTAAGGGAACTCGCGTACGCCCGTTAACTTATGAAATGCCGAAGCCGATGATCCCGATTATGGGTAAACCGGTAATGGAGTACTTGATTGAAGATTTGGCTCGGCATGGGTTTGACGACATCATGATCAATGTGAGTCACCTACCAGAAAAAATTGAAAATTATTTTGGGAATGGTCAACGCTTGGGGGTGAATATAGGGTATTCCTTCGAGGGGTATATTAAGGATGGCGAAACCCACTCCACGGCGTTTGGTTCTGGCGGTGGATTGAAACGTATTCAGGATTTTTCTGGATTTTTTGATGATACTTTTCTTGTGGTTTGTGGTGACGCCCTAATAGATTTGGATCTTACATCGGCATTACGTAAACACTGGCAGTCCGGTGCGGTTGCGAGCGTATGTACGCTTGAGGTGCCACTTGAACAAGTGCCTAGCTACGGTGTTGTGGTGTGCGATAAAGAGTCACGCATCACTTCATTTCAGGAAAAGCCATCTGTTAAAGATGCAAAATCTAATTTAGTGAATACCGGTATTTATATATTCGAGCCGGAAGTACTTGATTTAATTCCATCCAATGAAAATTACGATATTGGCAGTGAATTATTTCCGAAGCTGGTCGAGTTAGGGTTACCGTTCTATGCCATCAATATTCCCTTTACCTGGATTGATATTGGTCAGATTCGGGACTATTGGGATGCAAATCAACAATTGATGAATGGGGCGCTTCGAGATGTTCCGATGCCAGGCAAGGAAGTAAGACCAGGAGTTTGGACAGGTATTAACGTAAGCGTTGATTGGGATGAGGTGGATATTCAGGGTCCCGTCTATATAGGAAGTAGCTCGCGTATTGAAGCCGGGGCAACCATCGTTGGGCCAACCTGGATAGGCAATGGCTGCCATGTTCGGGCAGGAGCCTATTTACTGCGCAGTATCATTTTTGAATACACGCGAATTGGAAAAGACTCAATAATTAAGGACTCGGTAGCGTTTGGTCGTTATTGCGTCGACCGGCAGGGCAATACTACGCAGGCAGACGATCTAAATATTGATTGGGTTTCCGACGCGAGAGTGAAGGACTAGCAATCTTGGGTATGATTGCTAGTCCGAGTATCGGAGCTAGTATATTGGCTAAAGCTTAAGTGGGTTGACACTAACCGATAGCCGTTGGTCTAAATTCTTTTGTTTATTTAGATAGCAGGCTATTAACTCGCTTAACATATCCGGCCGGGTCGGCTATGGGTGCACCTTCACTCAGCGCTGCTTGATCAAACAAAACTTGCGCCCAGTCTTCGAAGTCTTTCTTGCGCGGGTTTAGATTTTTGATCAAAGTATGAGCTGGATTGATTTCCAGGATTGGTTTGCTGGTAGGGGCGTCCTGGCCAGCTGCTTTAAGAATTCGCTCTAGGTTCGCGCCCATGTCATTTTCATCTGCGACCAGACAAGCAGGTGAGTCCGTGAGTCGGTTTGTGAATCGAACTTCTTTGATCTTATCTTCGAGAACTTTACCGAGTTTCTTCAATATCGGTTTAAGTTCTTTTTCTTGATCTTTAGATTTGTCATCGTCTTCATCCTTAAGGTCATCCAGATCGCCTTTGGCAACAGACTGAAGAGATTTTTCTTTGTACTCGGTTAAATTACTGACGACCCATTCGTCAATCGGGTGACCCATTAATAAAACTTCAATTCCTTTCTTCTTGAAAATTTCGAGATGTGGAGAACCAGCCGCTGCGGCCGCTGTATCGGCAGTTACATAGTAAATGGTTGTTTGATCCTCTGGCATGCGAGAAATATATTCGTCTAGAGAGCTAGATTCTCCATCAACGTCATCACTTGTTGTGGCATAACGCAGGATCTCAGCAATGGCTTCACGGTTAGCATGATCTTCTACCACACCTTCTTTTAGGACCGTGCCAAACTCGTTCCAGAAAGCAGTGAAAGTGTCAGGCTCATCCTTTGCCAGGCGTTTAATTTCGGTCAGCACACGCTTAATGATACCGGCCTTTATTTTTTCAATGTCGCGATTATGTTGAAGTACTTCTCTGGACACGTTTAGTGGTAGGTCGTTGCAGTCAACAATCCCTCGAACAAATCTTAAGTAAGAAGGCAGAAGTTGCTCGGCATCATCCAAGATAAAGACGCGGCGCACATATAATTTAAGACCGTGCCGTTGCTCTCGATTCCATAAATCAAAAGGGGCTTTTGATGGGATGAAGAGCAATGAAGTGTACTCAAGGTTACCCTCAACTTTATGATGCAAAGTCGAAAAAGGAGACTCCATATCGTAGCTTAAGCTTTGGTAGAAGTTTTCGTACTCCTCTTTGCTAATATCGTTTTTAGCACGGGCCCACAACGCGGTAGCGCTATTAACCGTTTCGTATTCGTCTTCAGCCTTCATTTTGATTGGAAGGTCAATGTGGTCTGAATACTTGCTGATGATGCTGCGTAAGCGATAATCTTCTAAAAACTCATCTTCATCTTTACGTAGATGTAGCGTGATAGATGTTCCAGTTTGCTCACGGGTAGCGTCTTCCAGCGTGTACTTTCCTTTACCTGATGATCTCCATTGAGTTCCTGCGGTGGCCTCATCACCCGCTTTTCGAGACACCAACGTGACTTCATCTGCAACCATGAATACTGAATAGAAACCAACTCCAAATTGACCGATTAAGTTCTGGTCAGTTTTCTGGTCGCCACTAAGTGCTTCAACAAATTTTTTGGTACCAGAACGTGCGATAGTGCCGATGTTCTCGACTACTTCTTCGCGGTTCATTCCAATTCCGTTATCGCTAAGCGTGATAGTGCGCGCTTCTTTATCTATATCAATAGTAATGGCTAATTCGTCTTCGCCGAGTAGAGACTCATCAGTAATCGCTTGAAATCGAAGTTTGTCTATTGCATCAGAGGAGTTTGAAACTAGCTCGCGCAAGAAAATTTCTTTTTGGCTATACAGAGAGTGAACCATAAGGTCCATCAGTTGATCTATTTCTGTCTCAAAATTATGTGTTTCGATATTGCTCATGGTGTTTTTGTTCTCGATGAGATGTTGAGTTTTAAAGCCTGTTTGGTATGCATGATTATGTGAGGATGAAAGACGCAGTTTTCAAGTATTTTTGGTATGTTCTTTAGCTCTTAGCTTGGTGTCAAAAATGCGTGTAAGTATCGTTGACCTCTTATTGGTGTATGCGTATAGTCGCGTTCCCGAAACTTGCTGCTGCACGATTATGTTTGCAGTTTTGGGTGAAGCTGGATATCCGGTATCGGGGTGTAGCGCAGTCTGGTAGCGCACCTGGTTTGGGACCAGG
>DNHK01000031.1:0-1011 GCA_003485905.1 Gammaproteobacteria bacterium
AACTTGCGCCCAATTGCCCTTAACAGTCGTATACCCAAATACGAGGAACAAGGCCGCTTGGATCGTTCCAAAGGCAAAGACACTCCATGCCCCAACTGGAGAGGTCAACAATAATATGACATAAATAAGCGATTGCGTGAACGTGTAAGTGCCNNAGTGCCACTCAGCTTGACCATAAATTCAGACCCCGCACCAAGCCCATATTGAGCGATGAACCCATGGGTTAGAAACAGGCACCGGTAACCATAAAATCCGCCCATGAGGGCTGGAATTAGGATCGCTATAAAGTTGGTGAATCCGCCACTTGCATCAATCATGTCTTCATCTCCTGTCTTGTCGGGTTTTAACCAAATTTTAGGTGGAGATACCTACGGCACTCATCACCACTACAGTTATTTCGTATTTTGAGTTTGGAAGGGGATTAACAGACGATCTAGTTCGAATGTTGAAGCAGTTGTAATGCCGCCCGTGAAGCGCCGCATTCGTCAAGCCACGAGGCACTCAAATTCAACCTAAGGCTTTAAAACACTAATCCTAAAATTGACAGCCTGATAGCACCTAAGGTCGGGCGCGCAAAACGGGTCAGAAAATGCAATATTATTTTCATTATATAAACGCAGTAGCAGATTGGAGCTTTGTCCCGCAGTCAGCCAAACCCAGCATAAAGGACAGGCCAGCGCCTCAAGCACTATACCTGTGCTCACTTGAGATAACAGATCAGGAGTGCGTGGCTTGGCGGTGGGCAATATTTGGGAAAAAGCGATGGAGCTAATAGAGGCTTCAGTATCAGCAATCTTCGGGTTTCGTAATAAGTTGTTTGCAGAAGTGTTATAGGTAGCTTACTCCAAAGACCAACCCCAAATGATACATGGTATTAGATATGTTTTCCCAATCAAACAGCGATGACCTTTCTTCTCGGCAGAGTTTTTCTAAGGAGCCAAGGCTACGTCGATCAATTTTGCATGATGGCATAGTTATCAAAGGCGATTGGCAAAGTGACGGTACAGTAGA
>DNHK01000031.1:1064-2837 GCA_003485905.1 Gammaproteobacteria bacterium
GGATTACAGGCGATTTAACTGTAGATGTCCTCGTAGTGACTGGCACCGGCAATGTGGACGGTAATGTGAGGGCGCGATCTGTCACGGTCGACGGTTATTTGAACGGCACCATAGCAGCTGTGGAAGTGGTACTGGGGTCAACAGCCGTTGTCATAGGCCAAGTGGTTGCGGAGAAAATACGAATAGATTTTGGCGCAAATGTCGTAGGTCGCTTGTCAGCCACCGGTAACCCAACAACTGACAGCACTCCAGCCCGAAATAAAGCCTCTAATGCGACCACTAAAATTGACGATACGTCGTCATCAACCCCACGCTTGCTGTAGCCTGCCAATCTTAGAAGCCTTCGCTGAAAGCAGAGAAGCTAAAGCTCATGTAACAAATCAGATTACAACGTTTAAGATCCTTTTAGAATGTAGTCGTATATATGCTTCTGGATCTTTAATAATTTATATCTTCTTTGAAAATAACTTACTTCAACCGCTCGAAGCTGGTTTAATTAACGAGGGTTTTCTCACTGTCCTCGATGGACGGGCTAATATTATGTTGTGGCTTTTAATTCTGATGAATATGAGTGCATATTTTAATATTGCATTCAAGATCATGTGCTTAATATCTATAATTGTTATGTTAAATGCCACGGTTGATAATTTGGTTCTTTTTACTGGATTAGTGAGTTTTGAGGATCGTCCGTACTTAACAATATTTATAATTCCTAGACCACTGTTTTTGGGAGAAATTATTTGGATGGGTATCTTTTACAATAGTGCGCTTGCAGATGACTAAGGCCATCATCGTCAAGGGCCAAATAAACCCTCTAACATCCCGCAGCACCAACTGAGCATCGCCTGTGGCCTCTGCAAGCGCCACACGCTTCTGGAGCTAGCAAACCTGATAGCTGCCGTTGATGACGATACCAATGCCGCCTTTGTATCCATCAATGGTTTAGCGGCCACCTCGTCTTCGGGATGGCTTTCAGGTGACAGCTTTATCCGCAACATTTCTGGAGAAGGCAGACTGCAAATATCTGATCATTTCGACAAGGCTGGGCCCGATCTAGCTCACAAAACCTCAACATACTTTGCTGTTGGCGGCGAGATCCCCGCAGTGTTTGCACTGATCCAAAACGACGTTGCTCCAAACGCAACTGATATCAGGCTTTTTGAATTCATGATTAAACCCAGCGGCGACATAGAAGCGGTCAACAGGAAGTGTGTTGCTGCTCCTCTACTATCCAGAAGGGACTATCAGGATTTTCTGACGGATGCGATTGCGTATAACCCGGCTAAAGCTGACTTAATTTTGGCCTCTGGATTCCTGTCGGACTTTCGTTCACAGAGATAGATGTGACATAACGTTTTGGGTCTCCCAAAACTCGTTCAGCACGTCCCGAGTAGTTTTCACTGCAGACATCTAGCCGTTTCCAACGTCATTGCTGGGCCTCAATATGAGGGGCTTCATCCTTGGCCATTGGGGCCGGCGTCTTTGTCCGCGTTTGTCATCCAGATATCAAGCTCGGCGATTTCGGCCTTGCTCATCCGAAGCCCTAATCGCGAGCGCCGCCAAACCACATCTTCAGCAGTGCGGGCATATTCCTTATCCATCAGCCAGACAATCTCGCGCTCAGTTAGCGTTACGGCAAAAGCTTTGCCCATATCCCCGATTGATTTGGCATCACCAAGGATCAGCCGGGCCTCGGTGCCATAGGCCCTGATCAGACGCCGCGCCCAAAAATCATCCAGAAACGGATAGGTTTCGCGCAATTCCTGGATCAGA
>DNHK01000020.1 GCA_003485905.1 Gammaproteobacteria bacterium
CTGTTTGCAGCGCTTGATATACCTCACCAAACGCCATTTTCTGTGGGTTTCCTCCCATTTGCATAATTTGTGCTTGCAGAACATCAGACTCCATTATTCTAAACTTTAGCCCTTCTGCAGCCTCAGGAGAGTCTATTGCTACTGGACCACCAAATTGCTTCATTCCATTGTGCCAAAACCCCACACCTCGCATACCACTATCGAGTACAGCCCCCAACAGCTCTTCTCGTGCCGGCCCTGACTGAAAGCGCTCAGCAGCGGCAAGATCAGCAAACAAAAAAGGTAGATCAAAAATCTGATACTTTTTGGTTAATCGATCTAGCTTGGATAGAGATACGGCAATCATCTGGACTTCGCCAAAAGCCAGAGCATCAATTGAATCGTCGTCGTTCATCAACTGTCCGGAAGGATACACCTCAACCGCAACAACACCCGGCATACGCTCTTCAACTAAAGTCTTGAATCGGTCTGCCGCTAACCCCTTCGGTGTCCCCGGTGCAGTTACATGCGGAAACTTAATGAGAATTGGTCCATTTGAAGTATCGCTGCCACAAGCGGTTAAAAGGCCTACCAGTAAAACCAAACCGATAAGTCGAAATCGTGATCGATATTGACCAGATGTACACTTAATTGTTGTCATAGCTACCTCAGTATTTGAAATTTAATTTACTCTGCTTGCATACTTGTCGATTGATATAACTATTGCAATCAACGCTTACCATTCTACTGCTATATACTTTGATTCAAGAAATTCTTCGATACCAGCATCACCACCTTCACGTCCGATACCACTTTGCTTAAATCCGCCAAACGGAGCTGCAGGCTCAGAAATGAAACCACGGTTGATTCCTACAACACCGGCCTCGACTCGTTCGGCAATAGACAAGGCTGTACCTATATTACCGCTAATCACATACGCGGCAAGTCCAAGATGAGTATCATTTGCATTTTTCACCATCTCGTCAACATCATCAAAAGAAACCAATGCAGCAACTGGGCCGAAAATTTCTGTGGTTAAAATCTCAGCACCCTGCGGAATATTATCCAACACCGTAGGCTCGTAAAAATACCCTACGTCCGATGGGCATTTGCCACCGGTTCTTATCGTAGCGCCCATTGAAACGGCCTCATCGACAAGCTGCTTAACCTTATCTCTGGTTGAGGCATTCACCAACGGCCCTACATCTACACCATCGTCCAAGCCAGGCCCAACCTTCAACGCAGCCATTCTAGCTGTAAAACCACTAGCAAACTCTTCATACACAGATGAATGCACAAAAAATCGGTTAGCGCTCACACAAGACTCACCAGCATTTCGTATCTTGGCTACAAAAGCAGAATCAATCGCCAGATCAACATCAGCATCTTCCAATACTATAAACGGTGCATTTCCACCGAGTTCCATCGAGCAATTCTGGACCTTCTCTGCAGCCTTACCTAATAAAAGACGCCCAACTTCTGTTGATCCGGTAAAAGAAACCTTTCGTACTCTCGAATCCGATAGCACCGTATTTGAAATAAGTGACGATCGACGCGACGGCAACACATTCAAGACCCCCGCCGGAACACCAGCTTCTTCAAACAGGCTCGCCATCATTAATGCTGTTAGTGGTGTTTCAGATGCAGGTTTCAATATCGCTGTACAGCCCGCAGCCAATGCAGGCGCAATTTTTCGCACTGCCATAGCTGCCGGAAAATTCCACGGAGTAATTAGCAAACATATACCCACTGGATGTTTTTGAACGACAATATTGTTTATGCCACCCGGAGCCCTGCCAAAGCTCCCCGTAATATGAGTTGTTTCTTCTGCATACCACCTTAAATAGCCGGTAGCGTAAGCCATCTCACCCAGGGCCTCAGCAAATGTCTTGCCTTCTTCGCGAGACATCAGGGTTGCAAAATCATCCTGACGCGCATGCATCATTTCATACGCTTTGTGTAATATCTCAGCCCGTTGACGGGGTGCTGTCGCCGCCCACCCGGCACTTGCTGATTCAGCTGCATCCACCGCCGCGACAGCATCGTCCGCACTGGCACTAGCAACTGACGCAATTACTTGCTCCGTGGCTGGATCGATAATATCGAATCGTTGATCGTCGGATGCAGGTCGCCATTCACCATTAATATACAAATCGGTGGCAACGGATTTAATTAATTGTTCACTATGATTCATGAGTTTCTTTTTGTTCTGCTTTTGGTTCTAAAAATTAGGTTCAAATATGAGAAAACACCGACACGCCGCAGCTTACGAGTAAAGCCAACGGTTTACCACGGCTCGACCGGACCCGATGCGATACAGGCGCATACTAGCCACTTAGAAGTTTACGAAAAAGTCGCTTGAGCTATATTCTCTTTTAATTAAGTCTTCTCTAATACTTATTGGCGACAAACAATTCTTGCGCAGGAAATAAGGTAATGACTTTCGCCCCGTCGGCGGTAACCACCACTTCCTCTTCAATACGCGCAGCACCACTGCCATCGGCAGCGGGACAATAGGTCTCAAGCGCAAACACCATGCCTTCTTGTAATTCAAACGGACTATCAAATGATGTTAATCGGCTTATAATTGGTCGTTCATGTAGAGCCAAGCCAAGACCGTGACCAAACTGAAGCCCGAACGCTTCCATTTCATTTGCAAAGCCAAACTCCTGTGCCGCAGGCCATATTGCTGCGATCTTATCCGTAGTAAGCCCTGGCTTAACCATGGCAATCGCGTTATCAATCCATTCTCTTGCCTGTTTGTATGCATCAACTTGTCCAGGTGTAGACATACCAACATTCAAGGTCCGGTAGTAACAAGTACGATAGCCCATATAGGACTGAATAATGTCAAAAAATGCTTGATCGCCAGGACGATACATTCGATCAGTAAAATTATGCGGATGAGGGGAGCAGCGCTCACCAGAGACAGCGTTCACAGCCTCAACATCGTCAGAACCCATCTCGTATAAGAGTTTATTTGCTAGGGCAACCATCTGATTTTCTTTCGCGCCTGGTTTTAGTGCCTCGGCAATATTTTGATAAACACCGTCGACCATCGAAGCCGCCTTATTTAACAGTACAATCTCATCCATGCTCTTAATCTGCCGTGCATCAAGGAACACTTGCTGCGCATCACGCACATCGAGACCTACGGCCTGCAAAGCAAGAAACATTGGTGGTTCAGCAACATCAACGCCCAATGGTTGATCCGCAACACCGGCAGCCTTGAGTAAATCAAAGATTTCCTGTGCGGCGCGCTTAAACAGACCAGCCTCTTCATTCACTGAACCCCTAAGGCCCAACATCCCTGCATGACAATGATCCTGTTTTAACCACGGAGCGTACAAACGGTGATGGGCAGCGGCTGACCCAAAATCCCATAAATAGGGATGCGAGCTTCCTTTGGTATACAGCGCATACCGACAAATCTTATCGCGACTCCACTCGCCTATAACACTTCCCGTCAAGTAACGAATATTATTATTATCAAAGCACAATACTGCACCCAGCTCAGAGTCCTCTAGCGCCAATTTCGCGCGCGCAAGACGATATCGTCTCAAGCGCTCAAAATCGACACGCTCTTCAAAATCGACCGCCATGTTTCCAGGCGAATGGATGGGTCGGTCCCAATTCCACCTTGGATTAGCGTCTTGCGCTGAAATGTCGCGTGGAATAATTATTTCAGGTTCAGTTGCTTGTATAATTGCCATACGGCGCCCCGTTTAATGTAGTGGGTTTATGATTAATTCTGTTTTTCGAGCAGTAGAATAAATATTGCTCAGTAATAACTCAGTGTTTAAATTACTAAAAATGCGCAAACGTGTGCATCAACTGATAATAAATCACTATAATCATTTAATCAACGGTGTTCGAGCGAATAAATGCATATTAATCTAACGCCACCCGACAAAATTCAACACTACTCAAGCTAAATGTTTGTCTCGATCATCGAAAGTAGTCCATAACAGCCAGACAAATATCCACTTTTAGAGGCCGAATGCAGATCCGGATTGCGCATTAATAAAATCGCTGATACACTGTGCACACGTATGCACAAACTACGGCGTTATATGCCTTATTACTTCCCCTATGATGTCACTAAACTACCAATAGACATAATAGTGGCGCAGAAGTTTACAATATTTGAATACAGCAAAACCATATATTCTTTATTAAAATTTGTGTAACGATGCATTTTTAATCAATCGCTTTAGCAACAAACAAAAAATTAACAAACACTTTAGGAAGCAATAATTTAATGTCTACTACAAATCAAAATATATCAACTATCGGCTGGATCGGCATGGGTCGCATGGGTTACGCAATGGCAGAGCGCCTACTACAAGCAGGCAACGATGTCTCAGTCTGGAATAGAACTCAAAGCAAAGCAGAGCCATTGGTAGCACAGGGTGCAAAACTTGCCCAAAACCCGTCAGATCTAGCTGCCTGTGATGTTGTGTTCACAATGCTGTCCACCTCCAAAGATGTTAAGCAGGTGTTATTTGGCGATTCCGGATTATTAAGCGGCGACAACAAACCTAAAATGGTCGTTGAATGCTCTACTATTTCTGGTGAAGCATCGGCAGAAATTTGCGCTGAACTAAGCGAAATGGGCATTGATTATTTAGCCTCACCAGTTAGCGGTAATGCCAAATGCGTTACAGCAGGCAAGTTGGCAATCGTTACTTCCGGCGCGGAACACTTATTCAAGCAAGTACAACCTTACCTAGAAGCTATTGGTGGACTCGGTGTCACGTATGTTGGCGAAGGCGAACTGTCCCGCACGGTAAAAATATGTCACAACGTATTTTTAGGTATCGTGACGCAGTCACTTGCCGAACTCACTATTCTCGCACAACAATCGGGAGTATCTCGTAACGCATTTTTAGACTTCATGAATAAGAGTGTGATGGGCTCTATTTTCACTAAATACAAAACACCAGGCTGGGTAAATCAGGACTATACCGTTACTTTTACTCCTGAATTAAT
Organism: Gammaproteobacteria bacterium; assembly: GCA_003485905.1. Classification (GTDB taxonomy): domain Bacteria; phylum Pseudomonadota; class Gammaproteobacteria; order Arenicellales; family Arenicellaceae; genus UBA10349. Next base: position 4,972 of record DNHK01000020.1, read on the forward strand.
GCGTAAAGATATGGATCTAGGCTTACAAATGGGCCGAGACTTAGAAGTACCGATGCCTACAGCTTCAGTAGTTCGTGATCAGATGCAACAATCAATGGGAACAGGAAACCGGACCACTATGGACTTCAGTATCGTTCTCGACCACATGGCTAAATGTTCCGGCATTGAAAAACTAGTATCAGAGAACGTCGAAGTATCTGATGGACTGGATGTCGATTCTTAAGTTAGCAAAATAAAAGCTTGAGCCTAAAATTTCTCCATCAATTTGACTATAATTGATGGAGATTAACCGTTGAAAATAATTTATGCCTACATACATCTATCAAACCATTCCCGAAGATAGCCAGCAAGAACCACATCGGTTTGAGGTATCCCAAAGAATGACGGATTCACCACTCACGCACGACCCGGTTTCAGGCATCCCAGTGCGCCGAGTGGTGACTGGTGGCTCGGGAATCAAGCTAAAAGGACTAAAGCGGAGTACTATGGTTAACAAGAAAAGCCCAGCCGCAACTGCTTGCGGTTGCGCAACTGGACGCCCACATAGGCATTAGCCGGGCACCATATTAACAAGCTCTGCATCAGACTATTAATTGTCGAAATAAATGTAATTTCGATAAATATTACGATATTATCCGCCTCCGCATGAAACTCTGCTGTTTCTGCAGATAACATTAAATAATCACGGGTACAAAAGTGACTAAGTCAAAAGATAAAACCAGTTCTGCTGGAAAATACCCTCTCAACGAGACCAAACAACTTGAGCTGTATCAATTGATGGCCGAATGCCGGGCATTGCAGCAACGAGCTCACGATCTTTTTATGCAAAATTTGGTAAAAGGAACTACCCACCTTGGCTTAGGCCAGGAAGCGATTGCTGCTGGGTTTGGCGCTGCGATGAGAAAAGACGATTACACCTTTAATACTTATCGTGGACATAATCATAATTATGTTCGTGGCGTATCCATGACCGCCATTCTTGGCGAATTAATGGGACGTGATATAGGACAACTTCGTGGCAAGGGCGGTTCTATGCATATAACCGACACCACGAAAGGCGCGATGGGCTCATACGCCATTATCGGCGCGCACATGCCAATTGCAGCTGGGGCTGCATGGTCTGCCCAGTATCGAGGCACCGAGCAAGCAGCAGTCTGCTTCTTTGGTGATGGCACAACTAATATCGGCGCGTTTCACGAGGCGTTAAATTTTGCAGCTATCTGGAAACTCCCAGTCGTATACGTCTGCGAAAACAATCAATATATGGAATACACCGCTATTGGCGATGTAACTGCGGTACCTAACCCTGCAGCTGACCGGGCGGCATCTTACGGTTTAACTTCTATTTTAGTTGATGGGAATGACGCTGAACTTATGTACGAAACTGCTATGGCAGCCCTAGATACCGCTCGCAGCGGCGGTGGCCCTACTCTTATAGAGGCAGTAACTTATAGACATTATGGGCACTCACGGGCTGACCCTGGTAAATATCGACCTGATGAAGAAGTCGCCGAGTGGAAAAACAATAGAGACCCACTACCGCTATACCGAAACAAATTGCTCGAAGCTGGCATGCCCGAATCTAAGCTAGCTGCGATTGATGCCAATACAGAAGAAATGATTGATAAAGCCACCGAAGAAGCTAAAAGTAGCGGACCTCCGCCTGACGAAATTGCTTTCACAGATGTATGGGCAGACGGAGGTGCAGCATGGCGCAACTAAGTTATAGAGATGCGGTTGCAGCCGCGATAGCACAAGAAATGCGGCGTGATAAAAATG
>DNHK01000275.1 GCA_003485905.1 Gammaproteobacteria bacterium
TTCTTACGTTAACTGTGGTTGACCGTCCCGCCAAGTTTATGACGATGGTTATACAAAACGAAAATGAAGTCCCAGCGGCAAGTCGATTAACTGTTATGGCCTCCTCTGCTAATGTTTCGTCAGCGCTGCCTCAGATTGAATACAGCAACTCCAGCCCAAATGCGAGCTTGGTGGCCCCAGGTGTGTTTGATTTGTCAACAGCTAATGTTCGTCAATTCGACGCTACCGTTAGCTTCAGTAGTAGCGAGCTTTGGGCCCAGGTGCCATCGGGAACGACCAATTTTAGGGTTGAAATACAGCCGAGTGAGACGAGTTCTGTGCAGTTGCAGTTGGTGACAGCCAACGGTGTTCAATTGCTAGGTGGATCAGTTTCAGATCCTGAAACGCTGTTGTCGAATGAGTTTTTCGATTCATTGGCAGTTTACAGTGATGCAGCATTGCAAAACGAAGCCGTCGCGAGTTATCGAGATTTAGGTATAGTCTATGGCTATCGAGCTGAGACCGCGCTCGGTGCGACAAGTACATTAACCACGGTGACCACGGGATCAATTCCTCAGCAAGTAAATGCTACAGGTGTCGACGAATCGATTATTGGAGCTGGTGATTTGCGGTTGAATGGTATCGCGCTTAGTGAACTAGTGTTGCCAGCTAATGAAGAGTTATCGGCACTAGACGTGGTTGCGTGGCTTAACCAGCATAGCGACGATACTGGGGTGTCAGCGCAAGCGACTAACCTGCTCAAGGTAAATCCGTCAACGTTAGCCTACGGCTCGAGTTTGGTGCTGAACAATGTGGTTATTACCGGCGCAGAATCAGCTCTTAATGTAGATGCGCTGGTTTCGGTTATTAACGGTGCAAGTGCTGCGACAAATATTGATGCATATATTGATGTCGATGGAAAAATTAATCTGTTGAATAGGCCGGGTCACGAAGGCGAAGGCATTACGCTTGCCAGTACTGACGTTGATGGGGTTAATACCCTAGGACTATCCTCAAAACTGTATTCGGGTCAGATAATCCTGGATTCGGCGGATGGTCTTCAGTTTGACTTGGTAACCTCTGCAGGCCACGGTGGTAAGCCCGCAGATTTAGCCGCACTTGGTTTGTCAACGGGATTGTATTTTTCAGGAACAGTGCCGGAAGATTTAGCGATATTGGTGACGGGAGATGAGCCAGGTAGTACTTCAGTTAAGGCTGCTTCAGGCGGTGTGCTCAATCAAAGCAATAGCCCAAGAGTTATGGAAGCTAAATTTTCGATCAGCTTTTCCGATGATGGAACTTACTCGATCACCGAAGTTGAATCTGGTTCGATCGTAGCGAAGCGAATTTATGATCATCTAATTGGTGTTCAGTATGGCGATATCACGGTACGTTTTGATCAAGCGCCAGAAGCAGGTGATGAATTTGTTATAGAGCCAGCAGCAGCAGGTTCTGGCAATAATGGGTCTATTGCTGCGCTAGCAAATCTTCAGCAAGAAAGAGTTTTCGTCGGTGGTAATACGTTTTCGGGCGGTTACATCAAAATACTTAACGACGTGGGTACTAAAAGTTTTGCCGCAACCATAGCAAATGACGCTTTAGAGGTTGTCTATCAGCAGGCCGTCGAAAAAAGAGATTCAAAAGTGGGCGTCAGTCTAGACCAAGAAGCGGCATCGTTAATTAGATTTCAGCAAGCTTTTCAGGCAGCAGCACAGGTGATTCAAACATCCTCGAAGCTGTTTGACACGATTCTCAGTGCAAGCAATTAAGGCAGGGCTAAAACATGAAAATATCAACGAATCAGATGTTTAACAACAGCTCGAACCAGATTGTAACCTCACAATCGAAGATTGCTGATATGCAGGCTCAACTCGCCACAGGGACTAAATTAGTCAAAGCCAGTGACGAACCCCAACTGGCGGCAGTAGTACTGCGATTAGAAACCGCGATTGCTGAGCGAGAAAGCTTTCAGCGAAATCTTACGTTGGTGGATGAACGTCTTGCGAATGAAGAGTCCATAGTCCGCGGCGTGGATAACATAATAATTAGGATTCAGGAATTAGCGATACAAGGGGCTTCGGATACCGTGGCTGATATTGATCGTGAATACATAGGCATTGAAGTCAAAGGGCTTAGGGACGCGTTGCTGGGCTTGGCGAATTCACAGGATAATGAGGGTCGTTACCTTTTTGCTGGCAGTTTGTCAGGAAGTCCCGCATTTCAATCAGCTGATTCAGGTCAAGTGTCATATTCTGGCGATTATGAAACTTTGAATGTGAACATCGCGAAAAGTCGGACTGTAGAATTAAACAGGCCGGGGACAGAAGTGTTTGGCGCCGTGACTTCGATAGGAAGTGATGGTGAGCCGATTGAGCAGGGTTTTTTTGACGTGCTCGATAAGCTGGTGGTGTCGCTATCTGAAGGCGGTGGCGCAGCAGTTGCCGATAGTATTGGTGATCTTGATGCTATTCAGCAGAAAGCCACGCTGGCATTGGTGTCTATTGGCGTTGCACGTTCAAATATAGAATCAGAGCAGGATATACACGCAGAAAGTAAAATTATTCTGGAGGGGGTTTTATCCAAAGAAAAGGATGTTGACTATTCGGTTCTGGTTACCGAGTTATCCGCGCAGATGGTTGCGCTGGAAGCAGTTCAGAGTAGTTTTGCAAAGATCGCACAAATGAGTTTGTTAGATTATATACGCTAAAGAACGGTAGCAGCCGTTTGTAGAACCTACCATCGTTTAGCGAGCAATGATGTTTTGATGGCGTTTTGTCAGCACGATAGAGATCAAGATAGGGTATTTTAATGAGTGAAATTACAAGTGCATCGACAATCGTACAGACCCTGAATGCTGGTTCTGGTATCGATATCAAGAACTTGGCGCAATCATTAGCGGACGCAGAAAATGCGGCGTTAAAGGCACGTATCAATAGCAAAATCGAAGAAAAAACGCTCTCGATCTCAGGTTACTCTATTGCCTACAATAGTATTTCTGAACTGAGCGATGTTATGGCCTCGATGGATGATGTGCGCGAGTTAAGGGCGACTAGTGCGGTGTCTTCGGCTCCCAGCGCGATAGGCGTCGAAACCAATGGCGACGATGTTGTGATCGGAGTCTACGATATCACTGTTCAGCAGTTAGCGCAGAGTCAAAGTAATATGTCGAGCTCACAGTCGGGTTCAGCGGCTGTATTGAACGCCGGTGCCGGATTTTCCATCACCGTGTCTTTGGGTGCGGCCAGCCCGGTTAGTCATCAAGTTAGTGTGGTTACTGATACGCCGCAGGGTGTAGTTGATGCAATTAATGCAGCCGACATTGGTGTTAGTGCGTTACTAATAAATACCAGCTCGACAGGAGATGATTGGCGCATTGTGCTAGATGGCCCTACAGGGGCAGATAATAGTTATTCTGTCAGTTCTACGGTGGATCTAGGTTTCAGCTCGAATGCGTTACGCAGTGCCGCGGACGCAATCGTGACCATGAACGGGATTACAAATATCACACGGGAAACTAATAGTTTTACGGACCTGGTTCCGGGTGTGACGCTCAATTTATTGGAAGCAGACACAAGTCAGGCGATTAGTGTGCGGGTCGAAGAAGATCAAGCCCCGATGCGAGCAGCTGTGGATGGATTGATTGTCGCCTACAATGATTTTAACCTTCTGTTGTCTGAATTGGCGAGCTCGGATTCGACTCTGAGTGAGTTTAGCGGTTCCTTGTCGTCTGATTATTCTACTGTGAGAATGCTCCGTGATCGAGTACGTGATGCGATGTTAGCAGACTCCTCGACGCCGGGAACTTCAGTCAGCGCACTGCGAGACATTGGTGTGCAGTTAGGTGTTGATGGGAACTTGTCATTGGACGAGGAAATTTATAATTCGGTTGTCGCGACTAATTTCGATGATGTTGTGACAATGTTGTCAGCCGACACAAATGATCAAAATGCGTTTTCATTAGCGTCAAAAGGCTTTGCCGCGGATACCGTGACAGCGTTAGATGAATTGATCTCTGATACTGGCGCTTTGAAGACACGGCAAAGCAATGCGGAATTGTCCATCGTCGATTATGAGGAACGCTTAGCTAACATTGAGCTGCGCCTTACAGCAGCTTATGAGGGCTATCTTAAGCAGTTTGCCGCGATGGATACGCTGGTTGATCAAATGCAGGGAAT
>DNHK01000408.1 GCA_003485905.1 Gammaproteobacteria bacterium
CAAAGGTAGAAAAAGCAAATCCCACGGCAAGGTTAGCGACCATAAAAATAGAAATCCCTAGTAATAGTACGGAAAAGGAACCGACAAAAGGTACTCCAAACAGAACTTTTGCTGCGCTCAATATCACAATCGTCTGCGCTGCCCCAACCGCGACATAGGGGGCAATCTTTCCAAGCATCACCTCGTGCGGCTCGGCCGGAAAAGCCAGTAAATTCTCCATTGTTCCACGCTCAACCTCCCGGGCCATCGACATACCCATAATCATTACCAACGTCAGGGTAAGGATGACACCCAATAGTCCAGGAACAATATTGTATTGTGTAATACCTTCTGGATTATATTTTGGATGGATCACCAACTCATACGGTGGTGGCTGAGCCGCAAGTCCGCTCAGGGGTCCAACGAGATCGTGGTTTAGTGCTCTGGAAAATAAAGCGTTCAAATTACCAATCGCGTTTGATGCTGCTGATGGATCCGTGGCATCAGCCTCTACCAGTACTTGTGGGCGATCACCACGCACCAGTTGCTTGGTAAAACCTACGGGAAACGAAACCACAAACGCCACCTCACCGCGCGCTAACATTCCGGCGCTCTCTCTGGGATCGCTGGTCGTGCCGACAAAATCAAAATAGCCAGAGCTCTTCATACCAGCCAATAAAGTTCGAATGATTGGCGTCTGTTCTTCTGCATGCACTGCCGTGGGCAACAATTTCGGATCAGTGTTAATGGCATATCCAAATAGGATGATTTGAATAATTGGAATGCCAAATAACATTCCAAAAGTCAATTTATCCCGCCGCATCTGATGAATCTCCTTTAGGAAAATCGCCCAAATGCGATTCCAGGAACCTTTAACTGTCACGTATGAGACCTCTCATCTATACCAGCTCGCCCCATTAACGCGATAAAGGTATCTTCCAGACTTGGTCGAACCTGCTCCCACAGAATTTCTTCCTCAGCGTTCCCAACCTTCTTCAAAGCCCGCTCAATTAGATCCGCATCAGCCCCACTAACATGCAACGCCGAACCAAAATAAGATACGTAATCCACCCCGGGTTCTGATCCAACAACCTCGGACAAACGTCGCACACCAACACCCTCTGCTCTGAAAGTCACCAGACCCGACTGATCAATAATATCGTTTACCCTACCTTGAGTAATTAACTGACCGTTAGCCAAGTAGACAATTTCATCACACCGTTCTGCTTCATCCATGTAATGCGTTGAAACCAAAACGGTCATACCTTGCGAAGTTAAATTATGAATTTGATCCCAAAATTCGCGTCGCGCCTGCGGATCAACGCCTGCCGTGGGCTCATCCAGTAACAGTAACTCAGGCTTATGCATCGTTACAGCCGCTAACGCCATCCGTTGTTTCCAACCACCGGATAAATCGCCGGCAAGCTGATATTGGCGATCTATCAACCCCAAGGTTTCTAGGGTTTGATCAACGCACTTTCGAAGTCCTTCGAGTTGATATAAACGCCCAACAAATTCAATATTTTCACGGATAGTCAAGTCTTCCCAAAAAGAAAATTTTTGGGTCATATATCCAGTGAGAGCTTTAATCTTTTTACTCTCGCTGACAATATCGAAATTTAAACAGGTACCGCTTCCCTCACTTACCTTGAGCAATCCGCAAATCATTCGTATCGTAGTTGTCTTTCCAGATCCGTTCGGACCAAGAAAACCCCAGACCTGCCCTCTGGGCATTTGAATACTGATTCCATTGACCGCAGCTTTGTCTCCGAACCGTTTAACTAGCCCATGGACATCAATCGCATACTCGGTCATTGCAAACTTACGTCGACTGGTAAGCCAGGATTCAATTCAGTATTTGAAGGCAACGACGCCTCCACCATGAAGACCAGTTTGTCGCGCACTTCAGCGCTATAAATAACCGGTGGCGTGAATTCAGCAACCGCTGATATATATGAAATATTAGCTGTTAGCGGCATGCTACTGCCGTCAGAAAACACTTCTATCGACTGACCGACAGTCAGACTTGGCAGTTTTGCTTGTGGCATAAAAAAGCGAACTTTAAGGCCATTACTAGGTAATAGCGCCACCACGGGAGATCCAGCATTAACAAATTCGCCCTGTCTTTGAAATACCTGTTCAACCCTGGCATCGATTAACGTATGCACCGTTCTCTGCTCAAGTCGCCATTGCGCAACGGTTTGGGTTGCCTGCGCAGACTCATAGGCTGCAGCTGCTCCCAACTGCGCCTGCTCACGGACCCGCAAGCATCGCCACATTAACCGCCTCCTTGGCCGCGTCTACGGCTGCCAGCGAAGCCTCAAATTCTGCCACGGCTTGATCCCCTCTATTATTGCTCAGCACTCCTTTAGCCACCAAAGGAGCTACTCTGTCGCGTTCAGATTCAGCGAGCACCAATCTAGCTTCAGCCTGTTGTTGCTGAGCAAGCAAAGCGTTTATTTCAGCTGGCCGGGCACCACTGTCTATATCTTTAGCTTGAGCTGCAGCCTGTGAAGTTCTTGCGACGGCTTCTGCTAGTTGGCCTACCTGCTGATCAGTATCTAGCTGAAACAACACTTCCCCC
>DNHK01000297.1 GCA_003485905.1 Gammaproteobacteria bacterium
ATAAAAGCGCGAACTCACCAAGATTACCTGCCTCAAGATGAATTGTTGCCTCCGCCTGCCAAGTACCCAAAAGTGAAGTCGGGGCGACGATTAAAGTCGGCTGCTTTTTGAGCCCCAGCGCTCTGCGAGACTCTTTTAACCAGGATAAAAAGCAAAGCGTCTGGAATGTCTTGCCTAGCCCCATATCATCCGCGAGCAACGCGCCTGAATAACCCAAAGACCAACATTCTTGGAGCCAAGCAACACCGGTTATCTGATAACTTTTGGGCGTGCTCTTTAAACCTTTTGGAGGGCAATACCCATCAAAATCTCGTCGGGCTTTGGTATTAATCACAAAGGTTTCGTTATCAAAATTGGTCTCTACCAACAGGACGGACGGACCGGCATGCCCTGCGGGCTCATCAGCTTCATCGTTGTCAATTTCATTACTCGGATGCTCACCATCGGAGATCGTAATTGCAGGCAAACCGCTCAAATCTGCACGGATAGCATTAACGGCATCTAAGGTCGCTTGGTTTACTGGGAGGCTGCGCTTATCATCCAAAATAACTTCAAGGTCATCATTTCGGATACCGTCAGCTATTTTTTGAGCAACTATGTCTAACTCTGCTGGGTTCAGGACAACCTTTTTATCCCCAACTCGAATGCCGAATTCGATCGTTTTCCAATCCGTACTACCAGCCTCCTTAAAGGCAATAATCGGAGGACTCCAGATACCAAGATCTCTTACTCGAGCGCTTAGCTCCTCCGTAATTAGGAAAGAAGCATCGACGAGCTCATCTACAAACTCCTCATCCTCACCTTGATCTATCAACGCCTCTCGAACAAAAGAATGAGGTGATCGGATAAATTGTTTTCGCGTGTCCAATGGCGCATCTTGCATATCCCTTACTACTTTAGTCGCGATGCGAAGCGCTGGATCAACAAATACAAAAACGTCATCTGCAAGATAAGTCCGCTTGGCCCCACTTCGAGTCCTAAAGGCTTGAGCAAACGATTCTTGTTGCCGAGGGGTTAGAAGTTGCTGGCTTTCGCTAATCTGACCATCTGAAATGTCTACTTCATCTTTAGCGTACAGGATCGGGTCAAATGCTAGTTCCTGACCGTCGCGAATTCTTATCGATAATGCTGAGCCATGAATGATCTTCAACCCATTGATCTGCTCATCGGCACTATAGCGGTCGTCACTAATTTCAGTTAACGAAGAACGAAACTCAGCAATCAATGCAAGCCGATCATCTAATGAGTTTTGGTGCTTAATCTTTTCAACGGATTGAACAATCCTATAAATGTGCAGGGGCATTCTAAAAGTAGAGCTGCCTTCCTTTAAAAAACAGCCCTGTATGATCGGATAAACGGCTTTCCCACCCTTACCCAGAAATCTTATTGAAATCGACGCTTCATCCGCAATCAACGCGCCCGTCGTGTCTAACCTTATGACGAAGGGCAACGGCGGAGGTAACTGCAATGATGCTGCTTGTGCGTCAGTCAGACTCGCAATAAACAGGTGGGCTAGCTTTAGACCTTCACCTTCATCAACCCGCTCGACACCCTCCTCGTTATCCTCTAACGCCGCCTCGATTCGAGCAACCGCGGACATCAAAGATGAACCTCCGGCGGCTAGCCAGCCTCCTAGCTTCACTGGCGTCACCTTTTCCTTTTTAAAAAGGCCCTTGGCATGAGTCTCCTCCAGAGAGATTACTAGCCCGTGATCATCAATTTCGTAGTTAAACCTTGAGTTACCCATAAGACGACCCTCCACCACACCGTGAACACCTGTTTGCATCCTCGTTTGCGAAACATTGGACATGCAGGTTTTGGCGACAGCGTGTACAAGTACGCTTCTGATTAACCTGTTTGATTCCTTTGGGCGCGCTTAGACCCAATTCAAAATTAATATATCCGCTTAAACGCTCTCGCCAACTTAAATGATGAACCAAGGCAAGGTCGCAAGTCTTATCGTTTCTTATAGCCAGAGTGTTATAACTTCTCTGGTAGAACCTTGGTGTTTTTTCATTGCGAAGATCATATATCCGAACTTTTCCCGAATGCGTCCACTCCGTAATAGTAAAATCACCAAGCCGGAACATGATCACTGAATGATCAGGCTGAACCCCATCACCAAACAGCAAACCGAAGTCGGCAGCGCTTGATAGCTCACCTGCCCGCACCAATCTATCTGCCTCGATCGAGGCCGCAGGACCCAATGCCACCCACGCATCGGTAATAAGCCCTTGATCAAAATAATGCCCCCAGAACTTAAACCGCTGTTCCCACTGCTTAGTATCGTTGGACGCGCTCACGACATTTAACAACAGCTCAAGGGAGGCCTTTGCAAGCCAGCGCTTCAAGACGTCAACATATTCAGCCGTAACGACCCGCCAGGCTACCGGATTAATTCTGGGGTCCCCAAAATTATTGACTAGGAAATCTTCGATTCTCGCGCGATTTTCATCTGAGGGCGCGGTCGACAAATAAGGAGCTAATAGTGCTGCAGCGTAATCACCTAGGTGAGAACGGAACCGAATATTAGAGTCCATCGTCACAAACTCGAGATATCGACCAAGGCGGTTCCCATCATGCTTGGTCGATAAGGACTTTGAAAGCGCCTGAAAAACCTTGTAGCCAACGCCACCGGCGCCTTTGACTCCCTTGAGGCCAGATTCACTCGCAAACAGTGTGGCGTCGAAGGCTTCTGCATCGAGAATTTTTTGACTACAGTGCAAGCCCACGTCCGAAGAGAGTAGCGCATACTCCGTTACCCTGTTGCGCCAAATCAATGGCAGAGCAGCTTTTCGATCGAGTAGAAACCGCCTCACTTGAGTGAGAGCCCATGAATCTGGTTTCTGGGCCATTAAGTACCCAATCAGTAGAGACTTTAACAGACCACGACCAAACGCATCGACAGCTGCAAGCAAGCTCCCCAAGACAGCCTTACCATCTTTCATCTCTTCTATCTGACTCAGGCCGCCGGCGGCCAGACGCTTCACCTGCCTTCGGCTTGCCTGTCCGGACCTCAATTCAGAGAAAGCGACCAAGTAGTCGAAGTTTTCTAGATCATTTGGAACTTCCAACCCTTCTGCAGCCCTCTCTACTTTTTCGACTGCCTTTTCAAGATGCCTTGGTCTGGGCCGCCGGTGCTTTAAGCCCGCAAATCTATACCCATTTACTTCTTGCGCTAAAGTCATTCGAATTGCTCAACGAACTGCTCAAGCGATTCTTGGCTGTTTGGTACAAACATATCGAACCTAATATCGATTCGGCGATTCATTTCTCGATCTTCAGCGCTGATATTTCCAACCATCGGCCGTTGCTCGCCATAAGCGGCTACTGAGAGCGCCTGCTCACCATTCGGGTTTGAAAAATCAACGAGCTCTGGCACATGACGAACCATCTGCAGATAAGTGTTTGTCGCGCGCTTAGCGCTTAGCTCAAGATTATTTCGACTACCATCTGACAGCTGGCGTTGGACCGCTACATTGTCGGTATGCCCCTCTATAAACACGGCCTCAATAAACACGAAATCCGGATTGCAAAGCTTTACGTTTTCCGCTTTTTGAAGTGAATTGATAGCAAAACAACTTATCTGTTCACGCAGAACAGTAGCTAAAGCATTTACGCGCACTAAAGCACCTTCTTTACTGCCAAGATCCGAGCGACCACTAGCAAAAAGGTTCGCTCCCGAGATTGTTACGACGTTATTCGCCCTCCCAACTCGCGCATCAATATCCAACGCTCGCAACTCTCGGACAGTGCTCAACACTATTTGGTCGCGTTTGTTTTGACCAAGGGACATATATTTTTCAATATCCCGAATCTTGTCTGCGTTAAGTAAGCGCTCTATTTCACGGCGAAGTCTTTCGATTTCACTAATTAGTTCCGAAATTTCCTTCTCAAGAGACAGTATCTTTTTCTCGGCCGCATCACGCTCTTTCATCACCCTAGCAAGCAATCCTTTGAGAAACTCATTCTCAACTGCCAAATCGTCGCGTTCTTTCTTAATCGCGTCATACACTGTTTTAGGCACTCGATCTTCCGTGTTTATCTGAAACGCAAGATACGCAACCATAATGATGAGTATGAAGAGAACGCCTACTAAGAGATCCGTCATCGACGCAAAATAGTCACCCGAGCTCTCTTTTTGAGGTCTAGACATAATCAGGCCTTATCGAGGAATGCTATCGACAGCATCGCTCAGCTCTTCGACCATAGCACTCAAGCCCTCAACCGCCCTAGCCATGCTGCTATCCATATTCTTATTAAACTCTTCAAGCTGAGCCAAAGACGCAGTTAAATTTGACGTTATGGTCTTGAAAGCCCGCGCCAACTCCTCGTCTGCATTTTCGAGCTGACCGGATTGAGCCTGCCAAATCGATTGAAGCGACCGGAGGACATCCCCTGTTTCCTTAATCGACTCTCCTATCCGTTCAGAAAACTTCGCGACTTGGTCCGTGGTGGTCTGGCTGATCGCTAACAACTGCTCTGTTGCCGTTTTCGTTGCCACTGCTGCATCGCGCATTGGCATTGCTGTGAGTCGGGCGGCATCTGACGCTGACTGCATCGCGCCGCTAGCTTCGATTAACCTTGATGTAGAGGTTGCGATACCTTCCTTGTGCGTGCCTAGTTCACTATTAATTGCTGCCAAAGCGCTAGAAACTTCTTTAGCGTGAATCGCGAGCCCGCCTAACTCTGATTGCATTGCTTCCATTGGCGCTTTGAATTGAGCGCTCATTTGATCTGCCGTAGTCCTCAGCGTCTCGGCGGTTCTCGCCGCGCCTGCTGCGATCGTATTTTCAATTTCACCTTGCCATGCTTTAGAAGATTCACTGGCTTGATCAGCTATTTGACTATTCATCGCCTTTAGGACCGTTAACAATTGATCCTGCGCTTGCGCTTGAACATCATTCATCGAGTCTGAAAAGACCTTAGAACCACCCTCAAGCTGATTTACCATACCCATGATTGAATCGTGCAAGCCCTGCTGGCTTTGATTCATCGATTCAACTGCTTCTGTAATTCGTTGGCTGAACAATTCTGAGGAGCCTGAAAGGTCACTCGCGGCCTGCTTTGCGGAACCAGTAAGCGACTCTTTCAGGTTTTCGGTGGTCAGCCTTAGGGAATCGACCGCCCCTCCCATTGCACCAGTGAGACTATCGAGCTGCGTAACAACTTGCTGCATTGACTCTTGCCCAGCGCCTTTTAATTCATCAGATAGTTTACTGACAATTCCGGCCATCCCATCCGCGCTTGACTGACCAATTTGGCCGGCAACATCTTCCAATTTAGCCGTCACTGGCTGCATCGCCTCACCCATCATTGCGGGCATTCTGTTCATCGCCGCCTCAATTTTATCCCCAAT
>DNHK01000351.1 GCA_003485905.1 Gammaproteobacteria bacterium
CTGCTCCAGGAACTCTCGTCAGCGAATATCCGTTATTCTCGACTCCGTTAAGGATAAAATTAGGAAAATAGCTGCCAATAGCGAATACGACCGCAATTCCGTAAACAATGTTTTTTAACCATCCAAACGTTGATGTATAAATATTGATTGCTAGAGCGAGGAAGCTGCCCGCGGCTAAAAAGGCAAAGGCATAATAAGTTTGCAAAAAGAAATATTCATTACCACTCTGAGCCAGGTAGCTGGTTAGCCCGACTAGCTCAATTGCATTTAGTCCTAATAGCGCCAGCATAAAGCAAAGAATGTCGCGGTGATCCAACAATAAATTTTTGCCGGCACTCGCAAGAAGCCAAAGTTTAATTGCGAGCGCTAGCGCTGATGGAATAAGAATGAAATTCATAGAACAGCTCCTATCTGTCAAGAAGTAACGCCGCTACCAGCCCCCATAAACATAACATTTGTGCCGGCAGGTTTTGGGTGCTCATCCATCGCGACCGGAAAAGTTGCTGTGGCAAGATTCGCGTATTTTGCGTATGTGATGGGTGCTTTAGATACTGGCTGACCTGCAATTGCGGCGAGTTTTTTATGCGGTAGCTTCCCGGCCTGATGGCAGATGAGCATATCAACAGACGCTGGTGTCCAGCCAAGTAATTCGTATGTTTGCGGCATTAATTTTTTATGTAGCCCTATTACTCGACCACAAATCCTCCTCATATCCATTTGTCCTTCGATGCTTCCACCATCATCTTTATAGTAGCATAGCTTTGCATACTTGCCATCTGAGGTGTAGTTGAAACGCTTTATGCCTTTATGGCTGTTCGCGGGTTTTCGCTGTATAACCATTGCGCCGCCTGCGTCACCGACGGTTAAGCTACCTACTAATTTCATGAATTCATCGTGTTGGCTTGTTTCTCGCATCGGTTTCATAAAGCCAAACATAGTGTGGCTAGGCTTTTCTGCGGTACATATAAGAGCTGTTTCTGCTGACCCTGCGGATATCAGCGCATCGGCGGTAGAAACACCTGTCAAAAACCCCTGACAAGCATTGCTCGTATCGAAGCAAACGGCGTTGTAGGTGCCTAGTTTAGCCTGCACGTTATGAGCGGTGGCAGGTTCTTTAAAGTCGCCTTCAATACCACAGAATATAATGATGTCTATATCTTCGGGGGATACCCCTGCTTTTTGCATTGCAATGATGGATGCGCTCGCTGCTAAATCTGACGGTTGAGTTTTGGTCGGCGCGACACGTCTTTCTTCAATACCTAATTCAGTAGATATATATTCTTCAGGAATCCCAAAACGAGTCGAACGCACTTCATGAAGTAGGTCGTTTGAAGCGACTCGCTGCGTAGGTAAGCTTGATCCGATTCCGGCGATGTATGTGTGTCCTGGCATATACATGATTATTACCTCTATTAGTTGATGGTTCAATTAAAAACTTTAGTGCATCAAAAATGATGCGCCCATCGCATAGTAGATCAAATCGCCGAAAATTCTATATTTTTAGTGCTTCATAAATGTAAAGGCCCTTTGTTTATGCGGAATATGGGGAGTCATAAATGTAAGTATTGACGATTTTCTTTTGAGAAGTGAGCCTTATGACTGAGTGCTCAAGTTTGAGCTATTTGCGTCCCATGCAAACAAGACGTGCTTTATAACTGTTAAAACTTTAGGAAAGAAAATTTGTCTCACGAAAATAATGTTGCTGATCCGGTGAGAGTTACTCCAGAATTGCTAGCCCGATTAGGTGCTGAGTTGGAGGGAGGAGGCATGACTGCCAAATACATCCGCGCATTGGCGCTGGAGCTTGCTACGGAAGGAGCAGATGCGAACGCGATTCCCAACAATGGAACCAGCAGTGAGCAGTCAAATAGCAATAAGCAGTCAAATGTAGTGCCCTTTAAGCCTTGCTGTGCTGTTCGATCAGACGCTAAAGAAACTGCAAGTGTAGCCAAGGTTGCTGTTAGCCTGGCCATATACCAAGCGCTAGGCAACTCAATCGATAATTTTGATTGGGATATTGTGACTGATACTGAAGAATCCGAATTGGATGTTAATGCATCGGTGTTACAGGGATTTGATCAGTACAATCTCGCTAATTTGCTGCCGGGTGACTCATAGTCTTTTTGTTCATTCGTAGAGTCTTGCTGGTCGGGATTTATTTTCTAGGCAACATCTCGCCAGCGCCGTATCTGAATCGTTAACGTAACTAGCGCTGCTGATATCACTATACCGATCAATAGGTCGGTTCGACTCAGAGCTTCAGTGGCGTTTTGTAACAAGCTGTCCGAGTTTCCTGTACCTAGTGCGCTAAGACCTAAAAGTTGATCAATTCCGCTGCCTTGGTTCCCAAAACCAAATGGCAATCGAGATAGCATATGCCCCCCTAAATTCAACTCAAAGGGTAACAGCAATTCAATCATTGCTAGTACGACGGGAATTGCAATAACGGTTATAAGCGGAGTTCTGTTTGTCCACGCGGAGCAAAACATTAGCCAACTTAGAAGTGGCAAGCTCCAAAGCATGGTGACCAGTAACACTAAGGCTAAATTTAACCAATATTTCCCCAAGCTGATTAAACCGAGAAAATTACCTGCCTCTTCAGTACCTAATACGCTTTGTAGAATGAGAATAGTAAGGTGAGCGCTGACCAGTGTTAGCCAAAGAATTAGTGGTATGACTACGACCGCTGTCACTAACTTGAGTAAAACTGTCTGCGTGTCAGATACGGGTAACGAGCGCCAAAATAAAATACTTCTATCTTTTCGCTCGGTATACAGGCAATCGAGTAAATAGAATGCAGCTAAAAAGATGAACACTATGAAGGCAACCGAATTTACAGTGCCGAACGCACTACGAAATATCCCCCGTTGTAGGCCGTCAGGAGCGAGCTCCACAAATTGAAATAAATTGCCGAAGGCGAGATTTCCCAGGACAACTACAAGGTAGAAAACTAAAGGTAGCTTAAACAGACTGGTGTGTTCCCATAGTTCCCGCTTTAACAGTATAAAGTATCGATTCATTATGATTACTCGCTGCTATCCTTGTCGATACGGTTGTATGCTAGAAACAACTCGGTAAAACTGGGTGTTCTGGTTTCTCCTAGAGGAGCAAGCGCGCTAGCGTTAGTATCTTTGTATACTAGTGTTCGCATAGTTGGGGTTGCATATTCATAGATGAATCCTTCTGGGGCCTCAGCGTTACTCTCAGTGCTTATATCGATTGCAGTAAAATGTTCATCAAGGTTGGCAGTTGGAATATCTAGCGTAATCTTGCCACTATTAATAAACACCAGTCTGGTTAGCAGATCTTCGATTTCTTCAACCTGATGAGTTGTGATTAATATGCTGCGCTGCGGATTAAAGAAATTATTTATTAGACCGTTGTAAAAGCTTGTGCGGTGGACAATGTCGAGACCAAGTGTGGGTTCATCGAGCACCAACAGTTCGGCATTAACTCCAAGGATAAGTGCAAGGTGTAATTGAGCTTTCATTCCCTTTGATAGCTGACCTACTTTGTGGCCCAGGGTGATTTCAGTGTTTTCGAGTGAACGGTTTGCCTTGCTAAAATCAAACCCTGAATGTATTCCCTGCATATAGTCCAGCAGGCGTTTAACTGTAATCCATTCTGGTAGGGACGCCACATCTGCTATATAACTTACTTTTGCGAGCATTTTTGCGCGAGATGACGTGGGGTTGTAACCCAATGTGCGAATTTGTCCGCTCACCCTGATCAGTCCAAGAGCGGCCTTTAGTAAAGTTGATTTACCTGCTCCATTTGGGCCGATCAGTCCGACGATCTCACCACCAGATATATTCAGGTTCGCATTCGCAAGTACCTGTTTTGATCCATAGCTCTTTGATACATCGCTAATGGAAAGTAACGTATTGTCGCTCATTAATGATTCTGCATAACTATACGAGCTCCTAGCTTAACAGTTGCAGCGAAAGGTCGAAATGCCTGTCGCCATAGTCTCTATCTAGTACAAATATTGTTTAATCTTGTTCGACCGTCATTAGAAGACTACTGCATAGATCATTCGAATGGCGAGTATGGTCAAAAGAACCGACAGGACTTGTTTAAATATGGCGTCGTTTACTTTTGTGCGCACCTTTGTTCCGGCCCATGAGCCTAAAATAACGCCAACCACCATACCAAACATCAATTTCCACCAAACTAATAAATTTACTCCAAGAATTGCAAACGCAAAAAGTTTGGTGATGTGGGTAAAACTCATAAATAGCGCTGTGGTCGTAACTATCTCATCCTTGCTTAAATCGCGGCGCATTAAGCTCGCCTGACCAAGCGGGCCGGTAGCACCGCCTATCATGCCCAAACCGGTTTGCAATATACCTATGGTGAAAAATTCGCCCTTAAGCCTGCCTAACCATTCAAATATCTTAGGTGTCCAAACATTCATCAAAATAAATAGACCTATAAATAAAGAGATGTATTCAATATTAATTAGTCTTATAAACTGTGTAGCGATTAAGCCACCAATTATTGAGCCGATGGCAAATGCTGTGAAATATTCCCAACGGATGGCGCGCCACGCAAATGCCGCACGGCTAGCATTACTCGCTAGTTGAACTACAGAGTGAATCGGAATAATTACAGCGGTAGGTAAAAAACCGGGCATTAATGCGATTAGTAGTAGACCTCCACCAAGCCCGATAATCGCCGTTAACATAGACGTAAAAAATGCAATAAAGGTGAAGGCGAGCTCAAACATTTGGAGGGTAGTTTCTACTAGTTAAATTCAGGAAATAACCTAGACAGAGATTGCTGGTTTGCTTCACTGATACCGCGTTCGGTAATGATTCCAGTGATTAAATGGGCAGGTGTAACATCAAACGCATCATTGCGAGCTGTGCAGCCGCTAGGTAAGATTTGTACTGTAGCAATCGCGCCATCGTCCAATATTCCTGAGATATGTGAGACCTCTTCGTCGCTTCTTTGCTCAATCGGAATATTTTTAAGGCCATCCGTAATATCCCAATCAATCGATGTAGAGGGGGCTGCCACGTAAAAAGGAATATTGTTGTCTTTAGCAGCGAGCGCTTTTAGATAGGTTCCAATTTTATTGCATACATCACCGTTCGCGGTGGTTCTGTCTGTTCCGACGATGCATATATCGACTTCTCCATGTTGCATGAGGTGTCCGCCTGCATTATCTACTATGACTGTGTTAGGGACACCGTGTTGATTCAGTTCCCACGCGGTTAGAAAACCTCCCTGATTGCGTGGTCGGGTTTCATCGACCCATACATGAACGGGTATTCTAGCATCGTGGGCTTTATATATAGGAGCTAGCGCCGTTCCCCAATCAACAGTGGCTAACCATCCAGCATTACAATGGGTCAAAATATTAATCGTGGCGGAGTTACTTTTAGCATTATATAGATCTCCAATTAGCCGGCTACCGAAATCACCTATGGCAGAACAGAGTTTAACGTCGGCATCAGTAATCTCTTGAGCCAAAGCAAAGGCTATTTCTATACGTTCTGCTTGTGGTGAGGGACGTAACGCCTCATCCATTTTTGCTAACGCCCACTGAAGGTTTACTGCGGTTGGGCGGGTGGAGTGCAATAGTTGCTGTGCATGATCTAGCCCAAGGTTACTGCTATCTTTGATCATCGCGAGCCAAATACCCCATGCTGTAGTTGCACCTATTAAGGGTGCACCGCGCACCAACATATCGGTAATCGCACGGGCTGCATCTTCAAGGGTAGTAAGCTTAACCACGACAAACTCAAACGGTAGTCGTGTTTGGTCTATGATATTTACGCAGTCTTTCGCCTTTGAAGGCCAAATAGTGCGATAGGGTTTGCCATTAACCTTCATCAAGTTCTTCCAAAGATTTGTAGCACTCTGCAGTAAATCGTGGAGTACACAGACACATAAAAATCAAATCTTGCTCACCTGTATTCCGGATACGCTGTGGTGTGCCTGGCGGGATTGATACGTTCATTCCTTTTATTACCTCAAATCTGTCCTGAAAGTCGAGTTGCATCAGTCCTTTTCCTGATTCGATAATATACCACTCATGCACGTCGACAGAGTGCCAACGAGTTTCGCCCCCAATGGGTACTCGAGCTCTGGCAATTGATGATTTGGCTAAGGGGTGATTAAGGATTTCTTGTATGAAACAACCTTCTTCAATCCAGTGTGGACTGTCTTCGCCCGAATGGGCGAGTAGGCCAAATGGTAATTCACTCATCTCGATCCGATGTGGCTTTTTGCAGCATGATAAAACCGCTATTATACCCGCGCCATTCTTCCGGGGGCTGTTATATGTCCGACTATCATACTCAAATAAAGACCGCCGTTCACAGCGTTGAGAAACTGCTTGGTATTAAGGGCCACGATGTGGCTGAAATTGGCATTATCCTTGGCAGTGGTCTTGGGGATCTTAGCGATCACGTCGAAGTAAATGAGCGCATCGCATATAACGCGCTTCCTGGGTTTTCGAAAAGCAGCGCGCCAGGACATAACGGCGACTTAATATTCGGGAGCTACGGTAAAAAGCGAGTAATTGTTGCTAGTGGGCGCCTACACCCGTACGAAGGTTGGTCGGCAAAGGATGTAGTACAGCCGGTCTATCTGATGGCTAGCTTAGGCGTGAAATTGCTGATTATTACCAATGCGTCCGGGGGGTTAAACTCAGAATATCAGCCTGGCGATGTGATGTTAATTGCTGACCACATTAACTTGACTGGCATGAATCCTCTCGTTGGTCCGAATGACGATAAGGTTGGGTCTCGCTTTCCTGATATGTCGCGTGCTTATTCTCCGGAGCTTAGGCAGACTATAACGCACATTGGCCAGTCGAATAATATTGAGATTCATCAGGGAATATATGTTGGCGTACTTGGCCCATCTTTGGAAACATCGGCTGAGCGGAGGTATTTGCGCTCAATTGGGGCGGACGCAGTCGGTATGTCAACTGTATTGGAGGTGATCGCTGCAAATCACTGTGGTATGGACGTTATAGGATTATCTGCAATTAGTAATGCCGCAACCGGTGGTCCGAATCAACAACCAGATACCATTGAGGACGTATGGGCCAATGCCGCCATATCAGGTGCTAAAATTTCCAAATTAATTGGTTTGCTACTTGCACAGAGCTAGGCATATAAGTGGGTTTCAGAAGAATTTAAAATGAAAAGTAGTTGGAATAGTAAAACTGCCCGAAAGTTTGTCAATGAATTTGCCAAGCAGCAAGTTAATGAAGACATCGCACTGAGAGTCTACACCTCCAGGTTGCTAGGAAAGGACCCGCAATTGGTTCTCCACGGCGGTGGAAATACTTCGGTTAAGACTGTCGTCAATGATTTTATGGGCGATGCAACAGAGGTGTTGTGTGTAAAGGGCAGCGGTTGGGACCTTGATACCATTGAGCCTGAAGGTCTTCCGGCTGTTAGGCTTAAACCGCTATTACGGATGCGTGAGCGCGAGTTTTTGAGCGACGAAGATATGGTGAGTTTTCAACGCCAAAATCTATTAGACCCAGGCTCACCGAACCCGTCGGTGGAAACTCTATTACATGCTTATTTGCCGCATAAGTTTGTTGATCACACGCACGCTTGCGCAGTTTTGTCGCTGACCAACCAAGCTGATGGTGTCGCGTATTGTCAGGACCTTTATGGCGATGATGTTTCGGTGGCCCCAT
>DNHK01000104.1 GCA_003485905.1 Gammaproteobacteria bacterium
CGTGACTTCAGCATGTCCAATCGACGCGCTGAGTAATACAAATGATAGGGCTAGATACGATTTAAAATGCATGTCGATACTCCAGGCGAAAGTGCACACCGTCATCTTGCAAGTCATATTCCGAGGCTTTGAAGTCATCAAATCCATGCGCTAGATATAATTCAGCACTAAATTTCTGCGAAAGCTTCATGACAGCGCCGACACCAATACTAGCTAGATCTGACCGACCGTCTGCTGTTGAATCCTCGTGATTTTCTCCGCGCCCCCAATCCAAGAATCCAATAAAATCGACCCAGATAGGCAGCTCAGGCAGATAGTGCGCTTCTAGAGAGACCAGGTAAGCGTTATCTCTAACAACTTGATTCTGGCGGTAGCCACGCACTGTTTTTACGCCCCCGAGTGCATATTTCTCTATAGACAGAAGCGGGTCAGCCGCATATTGTGCTAGGGCTCTTGCAGTTATGTGGAGTCTTTCCGCAAGCAGTTGTGAATATTGGATCTGAGCAAGATAACTGGTGAACTGACCATTCGGTGAATCGCCACCATCTGTAGCGTCAAATTTTGAGGTCCCTCGAGAAACCGAAAACCGGGCAGCTAAGGAGTCATTGGTGTTCCTTTCTGTATATGAGACGGCAATCCGAACCGGTGCGACTTTGCTTTCGCCGTTGATCGCACCTTCAGAAAAAGAGAAAGGCTGCCCTAAAAGGGTTGTTTGATTGCGCCTGAGATCAAGTGACAGCTCAACCGAAAGATCGCTGTTAAGCGTTTTCTGTATAGGCCAATTAAGCCTTATTCCGAGAGACTCAGTTTCACTCTTTACATCAATCTCATCAAAAGGCTCTTCAACAACAGACGAATCGCTAAGCGCATATTGAATTTGCAAACTAGAGCCGGCTGAGGACAACGGTAAAAAGATGGTAGCGTCGTATGCATCTAATCCTTCGGTCACAGAAGATCCAATTTGAAAAGTCTCGCCCCATCCAGTCAGATTACTGGCGCGAGCAGTCACCTTTGCAGATTGACTACCAATCGACGGAGCACGATCGTTCGCTAAATCTAATCCCATACTGAATCTGGGATGAGTATTAACATTGAGCGCTAGAGTTGCTTCTCCAGGTCGAATGCCTGCGGCCACTCTTGCATCAATTTTGGACACCAGGGGATCCTGTTCAAGCAGTTTGAGCGCGTCCTGCAGTTGAACCAAATTAAAAGGCTCGCTTATCTCTAGTCGCCTATTGATGTATTTATCTTTCAACCTGCTCGAAATTTGAACATCGGAAATCTTCCCGCTGATGAAATCTAACTTAAGCGCACCATCACGAATCTCTTGGTCGGGAATAACCATGCCAGTATTGACGAAGCCCTTGCTCACGTATAACTGATTAATGCTGTCTTTAGTCTCGAGTAGTTCCGATGTTTCTACGGATCTTCCCGTTATCGTTAACAACAGGTTCGCAATCTCATCTTGCAGCGCAGGTGCTTGATAAATAAATCGACTAATTTCGACGCTGGATTGCTCACTGATAGGCTGCACTCTGTCTGGATTACTTGGAGAAACTACCCGTTTTTTCTGTTTAGACGGATTATCAAGATAGATCCAAGTTTCTTTAAAGCCTTGTAGCGAGGCTTCGCGTTGAACTTGCCGAGCACTATCATTATCATCAAACGGGCCTATCCTGACACGAAAAACGTTCTCGTCTTGCACCTTAGCCTCAACAATTTCAGCCTTGGCTTTGCCGAATTTTGGTCTACTTGACTTGGATTGATTCACGATGAATTTTTGATAAAAGACTGTAACCTGTCTTAATTGTTCTTCTGCACTAGCTCTAGATTCAAAACTACCTGTTACGACAGTAGACTGACTAGCCCAGCTTGGTAGCGCGAACAAAACTCCAACAACGAAGATAAGCGGCCCCATCATAACCAGTTACCAATCAATAAAAATGGCGCCCAATCTGAGGGGTGGCTATAGCGCTCAGATTTTATGAGCTTCGTCTGGGCTAGTCTTAGCGCTTTTGCTTTGCTGAGGTTTTCTTTTGACATATCTTCGTAAAAGCTACCGATAATAAGTACGGTAGCCGCATCACTTATCTGCCACAGTGTTGCAAGAGCACTTCTCGCACCTGCCTTTAATGCCACCCCGGCGAGCCCGAGCGCTGCACGATTGTCTCCAACGGCACTTTCACATGCACTCAGCACAAGCAGGTCAAGGGTCGCTCCTGTTTGCCCTCTACTATCAATACTCTGCTCTAATAGGTCCATGGTTAGTTTGCTATTGTAGGTGAGCAGATAGGATTGCAGAGGATTGCTATCAAAGTGGCCATGGGTCGCAAGGTGCACGATGGAGTAACGGCCCGCCCCTAGTTGTGCTTCAATACTACTGAGTTGAAATTCCTCATTATACAATACATCAGCGGCGTGTTGATCCTCGAGCTTAGCCAGCTCACTCGGAACACCAGGCAAGCCTGAGTATCCCTGTACAGAATCTGAAATGCCGCCCGCGAAGAAAGAAACATCATCGGCATCGAGAGGCTTTGGGAAAGTCAGACTAATACCGGGCGTTGTAGCAATCGCGTACTTTTCGATCATATACTGCTCGCCATCAAAGATGGCGGAAAATGGAATGGTCCGCAGAATACCGTCTGGTATGACCAACAAGGTTTCAATATTATTCGCCTTAAACAGTGACTCTAAATCAGCGAAGACTATGTCATAAAGCTCCTCTCCCAGTTCCTTGTACTCGTCATCACCCTGGTCAATTTCGAGGTTATAACGGAAGTCATTGACCAATTCCACCAAGTCTGATTCGTTAATCTGATGAACAAATTGATGCACCTCATCACCAATATTAACAAGCACCTCCAATCGATCAGCAAGAATCACCGGATACAAAACCGCTGTAGCTGCAGCGACGAGTTTCAAGTCAACCGTCTGGTCCGGCACCACGCAATCGTTTTGGAAATAGTCTTGAAGCTCTGCAGATTTCGATTGTTCCAGAACGGCCTGAACCTCCTTTAAGTAAGCCTGCTGGTCTGCGGCTGTTTTAGCCTCAGCCGCGGCCGTGAGCAGCAAGTCAGAGAATTCGGCAAAGAGCGGCTGAACCTTCTGCGGGAAAGTAAACGGGGAACCGTTGATAAGCTCGGTTCTCACTTTTTCGAGTGTGGCAATAGCCGTTTGATATCCAGTAATTGCCTTATCGATTTTACCTTGCCTGCGATGAGCGCGGGCTAATTGCCACTGCCACAAATAGGCACTTTCAAAAGATCTGCTACTGTTCGCTAGAAAGTTAGCGGTATTGAGTCTTTGGATACCTTCGTCAAAATTGTCTTGATTAACCAGCAATAGACCCTGATGGCCGATCGCATAACTTTGTAATCGAACCTGCCCGAGGCTTTCAGCAGCGGATTCAGCCCGCTGAAGAATACTTAAGGCATGGTTATAATACGGGGACTCGCCCGTTTGGTCGGCGAGCCTGATGAATAATTCACCGATCGAGATCTGGACTTCCACTTGTTCGGCCAGCGTTCCTTGCGCTGTCGATAGTGGCAATAGCTGCTGACCAATCTCAAGCGCAACACTTGCGTTTTCGTAGTCCAATTCGTGCCGAAGGTGATTGGCGAGTATAGTCGCCGTCATCACTTTGTCAGTAGATTTCAAGCTAGCCTGGTACGCTTTTATGAAACTGACGGTTGCGTCTTTGGGACTATTCAGGGTGCTCTCTACTGCCGCCAAAATATTTAGTGCTTTAGCTTGAATCCCTATTGCTGGTTCTTGATCTAAGATGCGCGTCGTCAGGTTCTGACTGAGTGGATATTCGCCTAGTTCGTAGTAGAGTTGGGCAAGCTGTAACCCTGTATCGTTCTGATCGATGCCCAGCCGGGCAGCTAACTGGTCAGCTTGTTCGAGCAACGCAACTGCCTGACCTCGATAGCCGTGACTCTGATAATCACTGGCTTCTCTTACGAGACGGCTCAAGTGATCGGCATCATCATTGGCGTGACTAACTGGCGCCGCATAAAGACTCTGACCGAAACTTAGAATCAATATTATCAAGAACAAACAATTTCGGAACAGCATGCCTACTAGAAACCTTTTGATAAAAAACCACCTGCGTCAATCATAAGCGAAGCAAGCACTGATCTACACACTTTAGTTCAAT
>DNHK01000414.1 GCA_003485905.1 Gammaproteobacteria bacterium
TTCCAGTAAAATCAGCAATAATAGCGAGTGCAGAACGAACATCGATTTTCTGAAAGTTAATCGATAAACGATCCCCAAGAAACCCATTTTCATCAGCAGAAGAATTTACTTCATCACTTTCAATATAGGGATCAACCACCAAGGTAAACTGGCCATCACTTTGAAATGATATGTGCTGATATTTTCCTGTCGGCACAATTATAAAGCGTGCGCTCGTCCCATTGTTATAAGCATCAATGGTTTGCACCGGAGTCGCAAAATCTATGACGTCCAGTCTCCGCTCCAATTCTATTGGCAAAGTCGCACCAATAAAATCGACAACGATTTCGCCGGCTTGCTCACGCACATCCACCGCCACATCGGGAGAAGATAAATCGACCAGCACTTTACCGCCACCTTGTTCATTGCGTCTAAAATCAACACGAACAATCTGATCAGATGAAACAATCTCAGGGGGGCGTTCAAATATGGGCGGCGCCACGTCTGCACGTACCGCATTCACATCAGTATTTTCAATCGTAACTACAAAATCGCCGTCAACGATATTTGTGGCAAATTCAGCCGTGTGGACCAGGTTAATCACCACTCTAGTGCGATCATCTGTTTCAACAGCCACCACGCTATCTACCGCACCCGAATCTACTGCAACCAGATCACTCAAAACTGTATTTTTCATCCCGAAAAAATCAAATGCAATCCTTGGTGGGGATGAGGTACTAAAACTGCCCGGGTCATTCAGTAACCCGTCTGCTACTAGGTTAATCTGCACTCTATTACCAGAGAGTTTACTAACTACAATTTCGTGGAGAACTGCCTCCTGCGCTAGAGTTTGAAAAGACAGAAATGCAAGCATTGCAAACGCTGCCAAGAACGTTTGCCGTATCAATGTTGCGCTTTCTGATGTATATCTTTTCATTGTCGTCTATTGTAGTTGTATTCACTCGTAAGTGCGATCATTCTTCTTGGCTAGCAATAGCCCCAAATGCCAAAAATGCACCTCGTTCGACCCATCGATTACTACCGCCAAGAACTAACTCTTGGAATTCCACACGGCCTTCCAAAATACTTGTCACCCTACCAAAGTTTGTACCGGCGTAATTTCCGTTAGTAATTCGATGCACTGTTCCATCAGGCGCTTTAATGATGACCCACGGCTCCCCATTGCGCTACATGGTGCCTACTAAAGAGAGGTCACCTAAAGCAAATTTTTTAAGGGGTTCTTTCCTTCGATTAGTATCTGGGCTAATTCCACCAACTGCTGCCCCCCCACTACCAGGCAAAAGGTTTAGCGTTGCGAAAGGGTCTGGTAAGTCAGTTGCAGAGTATACAAAGTTTTCATAAAGACGTATTTCAGGCAAAGGATCAATCTCTGGTTTACTGTCTTTATGTGCGTTCTCTACAAAACTAACTAAATCTGAAGTATCTACACTCCCGCACGCGGTCAAGCCTGCGGCAACAAATAACATAGCGCCCCATTTAGGCATGTCTCGAAGGGTTCTCATCACTCCTCCAAATAATGATAGGTTTTAGTCACCGCTTCCATGCGCAGCTCGCCAGAATCTGGATTGCCCCGGCTCAGTCTAAAGGTATCCACAGATACGATTCTAGGTAGGGCCGCTATATCACTCACAAACTCTCCAATTTGATGATACGAACCAGTAACGATAATACTTACCGGCATTTCAGCGTAAAAATCTTGATTAACAACATTCTGAGGTTCAAAACGATCAAATTTTAACCCGCGGGCTAAACCCGCCTGGGTAATGTCGATTAACAAGTCGGGCACCTCAGTTTGATTTGGTAGCTGCTTCAGCAAAACCCCAAATGTTTCTTCGGCTACGGCCATTTGCAACTTATAAGCTTCCAAATTAATTGCCAAAGCCTTCTTTTCTAGAAATGTATCTTTGAGCTTTTGTTCTTCGACTTTCGCCTGCTCTAACTCTACACCTTGATCCTTGATTATAAAATAATAGCCCGCAATCAAAATGACAATGCACAGTGCAAACGTCAAAATACCCTTAAAAGGTACAGGCCAAGATGAAGGGTCATTAAAATCGACACTTTGGAGTTCTTTAACCCAATCCGTATTGAAGTTTAATTCCATTATTCTTCCTCCTCACCTGGGGGGGCCTGGCTGACTTCTAAATCGAATCGACTAACTCGTGTGTTACCGCTATCGCTAACATCCACAAGATTCAACGACGGATTTGCAAACCATTCCGATGAATCTAGATTCCGCATAAGCGACGACACACGACCGTTTGATTGGGCTATACCGTTTAATTGAATTGCTCCAAGTTGGCGCTCGGCAGACTCAAAATATACTCCAGTGGGGAGCTTGCGCACTAGATCATCAAGTAAATGTACTACTTCAGCACGATTTGACTGTAGTTTTTGAATGACCTCCATACGTGCCAATAAGGCATCCTTTTTATCTCGCAACTCATCAATTTCTCTTATCACTAATTGCAGTTGATCAATCTCAGATTGCAAATAGGCATTTCGCCCTAGCTGATTATCAATTCGTGAATTCATAACCTGCATAGCCAATATTACCAGGGCTCCGCTGACCACCCAGGCGAAAGCCCCAACAAACATTAGTTGTCGATTTTGCTCACTACGACGCTGCTCACGCCACGGTAAAAGGTTAATTGCTGTCATCAATCCCCCTTAAAGCTAAACCACATGCTATCGCTAGTGAACCTGAAACTTGGGCCAAGTGGTGGCTATCAAACTTATGCGTAATGTTACTAAACGGGTCGAGTGTAATAGTACGAACACCTAATTCTTTTTCAACGCCTTCAATTAAACCAGGAATTTGTGATGCCCCCCCGGTTACGATTACCCTATCAACACTGGATGTTGAACTAGAAGAATAGAAAAACTGTAACGCACGGGCTGTTTCCTTGGCGGTTAATTGCACAAACTGTGGCAAAACTTCGCGGCGATAACCGTCTGGAGGGCTTTCCGATCGAATTAAACCCTCAGCTTCTTCATCACTTACGCCGTAGCGTTGTACCACTAGGTCCACCAACTGCTTGCCTCCAAATGGCTGGTATCGCGAATAAAGCGTTTTATTGTCACCAAATATCCCCAGATGAGTATTGCTATGACCAACATCAACAACTGCATCTAAACCCGAACTCGGGTGAGCATGCGCAACCACACGCTCTAGAGCGTATGTATCAATGTCGACAATTTCTGCATCAAGTTCGGCGGCTTCAATAACAGCAACATAATCTTCGATAATCTCGCGACGGCAAGCGACTGCTAGTACTTCATAGTCATCTGGGTTAAGTCCAGAAGCCCCCAGCACCTGAAAGTCCAAATTGACATCCTCTAAAGCGTACGGCACAAATTGCGCTGCCTCTATCTCAACTTGCTCCTCCATTTCACCGTCAGATAAATCACCTGGTAATACAATGTTGCTAGACACCGCGTGTGAAGAGCACACCGCGGATACAACTCGCTTAGCTTTAATCGATTCGCGAGCAACCGCACGCACAAAAACGTCGATGACAGCATCTACATTAGTTATTGTATTTTCGGTAATTACTCCGGGCGGGAGCGCATGAATTGCCCAGCGAGAGAGTTTAGCCGAGCCTCCCGACGGGATGAGCTCTACCATTTTTATCGCACTGGTTCCGATGTCAAGGCCAAGTACCGCGCCTTTAGATTTCTTAAAAAAACTCAACACTGTCGTATTCCTATGGGTTATTAGCTAATTTACCCATCCCACGTGCGATACGATACGGTATAACAGTTGTTAGAATAATCTCCATGAAACCAACAATCTATCTACGTTGTATTAGGATACCTCTAAATAGGTTAATATAAAACGTTAATTTTACTTATTTAATTCATTTTTGTTCAGTTGACAAACTTTGCCCTACCCCGCTGGTTATTATTCCTAGGTTTAGCATTGCTATGTTTCGGTGCCGTTTGCGCCTCCGTGCTAATAACCCTTTTAGGAAACGATCTTCCGGACGCAAGCTCGATAAGAGACTCTAGTCTCGATGTACCACTGCAAGTTTTTTCCTCTGAAGGGTTATTAATTGCAGAGTTCGGATCAGAGCGACGAGAGCCCGTCCCCATCGAGCAGGCTCCACAAGATCTGATTAATGCGATATTAGCGAGTGAGGACAACGGTTTTTTCGAACACCCA
>DNHK01000140.1 GCA_003485905.1 Gammaproteobacteria bacterium
TCATCAATAATTTTTTTTGGCATATCTATAAGATCTTTTTCATTTTCCTTAGGGATTAATACTTGTTTAATACCTGCTCTATGAGCAGCAAGTAATTTTTCTTTCAAACCACCGATTGGAAGCACTTCACCGCGCAAGGTTATTTCGCCAGTCATTGCAACTTCGGCCTTGACGGGAGTTCCCGTTATCGCGGAAAGCAAGGCAGTGCACATAGCAACACCCGCACTAGGCCCATCCTTTGGCGTCGCGCCCTCTGGCACATGCACATGGCAATCGTTCTTTACAAAGTACTCTTCGTCGAACCCATACATTGAACTGCGACTGCGAACTACGGTCATAGCTGCTTGGATCGACTCTTGCATAACCTCACCAAGCTTACCGGTTGACGTGATCTTACCTTTACCCGGCAGTACTGCAGCCTCAATAGTCAACAACTCACCTCCAACAGAGGTCCACGCTAATCCTGTTACCTGACCAATTCGGTTCTGCTCATCTTTAACGCCAAAGCTAAATTTCTTAACGCCTAAGTACTTCCCAAGATTTTCAGAGGTGACGTTTACGGTCTTTAGATCCTTATCCAGCAAAAGCTCTTTTGCAACTTTACGACAAATTTTAGCTACTTCGCGCTCCATACTTCTCACACCCGCCTCACGAGTGTAAAACCGGACGATATCAGTCAGCGCGCTGCTATCTACACTTAGCTCCGAAACCTTTAGCCCACTATTTTCCAACTGCTTGGGCACCAGGTACCGCTCCGCAATATTCATTTTCTCGTCTTCGGTATAACCAGCCAACCGAATAACTTCCATACGGTCAAGCAAGGGTTCAGGGATATTCAAAGTATTCGCAGTCGCCACAAACATCACCTCTGAGAGGTCATAATCAACTTCAAGATAATGATCCCCAAAAGTGTGGTTCTGTTCTGGATCTAAAACTTCTAGCAATGCTGACGACGGATCACCCCTAAAGTCGGTCGACATTTTATCAATCTCGTCCAAAAGAAAGAGCGGGTTACGCACTTTAACTTTAGACATGTTTTGCACAACTTTTCCTGGCATTGATCCTATATAGGTACGCCTATGCCCTCGTATCTCTGCTTCATCACGAACACCCCCTAGGGACATACGAGAAAACTTTCGATTAGTCGCTCGTGCAATAGACTTACCCAAAGACGTTTTACCTACTCCGGGAGGACCAACCAAGCAAAGGATTGGCCCTTTAACCTTTTTAATTCTTTGCTGCACTGCCAAATACTCGAGGATCCGTTCTTTAACTTTTTCTAGGCCGTAGTGATCTTCGTCCAAAATCAACTGTGCTGCTTCCAAGTCTTTTCGCACCCGCGTACGTTTTTTCCAGGGTAGTTGAACTAGCCAATCAATATAATTTCTAACCACCGTTGCCTCTGCTGACATTGGTGACATCATTTTCAATTTCTTAAGTTCGTTGTCAGCCTTTTCCTTAGCCTCGGCCGTCATACCCGATTCCTCAACCTTCTCTACAAGCTCATCCAATTCATTAGGTGCATCTTCCATATCTCCTAATTCACGCTGAATCGCTTTCATCTGCTCATTTAAGTAATACTCGCGTTGGCTTTTCTCCATTTGTTTCTTCACACGGCCGCGAATCCGCTTTTCTACCTGCAGAAGATCGAGCTCACCCTCCATGACACCCATTATCTGCTCTAACCTAGCCTGCGGATCAACAATCTCCAAAATCTCCTGCTTTTCATTGATCTTTAAATTCAAATGGGCCGCAATTGTGTCTGCTAACCTTCCAGGCTCGTCAATACTATTAAGTGAAGTCAAAATCTCTGGCGGAACTTTACTACTCAGTTTCACGTACTGCTCAAATTCATGCAGCACAGTCCTCATTAACACATCAGCTTCTTTTTCATCGATGGCCACTTTTTCAGGCTCAATAATTACCGCTGCCAAGTAACTCTCGGACTCATCAAATGATTCAACCAAAACACGGCGTTCGCCTTCTACTAATACTTTTACGGTGCCATCTGGTAGCTTTAGCATTTGCAAGACGCTCGCGAGCGTACCTACACGATATATATCTTCGATACCGGGGTCATCTTCTGAAGCATCTTGTTGAGCTAACAGCAAAATGTGCTTTCCGCTAGACATCGCCTTTTCGAGCGCTTGAATTGACTTTTCACGCCCTACAAACAGGGGGATAACCATATGCGGAAACACCACGACATCACGCAGTGGAAGTACTGGCACGTTACCGGGAACCTCAGGGGTTTCTTGGTCTGTCATTTGTATTCTCTTATTAAATAATTTGGATCAATGGGTGACGGTAAAACTTAGCCTACGTTCCGTCAAAAGACGTTTTATCAGTTCGAAGCTTAAACGTGCGTGAACAATACTACTCTACCGCTATAACACTGTTAATGGCGGTCATTTTTTGACAATTCAAGCTGGACAGCACTAATAACTCGATTACAGACGCTTGCTAGCGGTATTAGCTCTAAAAGAACGGCATCAAGCCTGAGCTTTATCAGACTCTTCATACAAAATAAGCGGCTTGGAACCTTCCAGTATCACACTATCATCAACCGTGATTTTTTGTACGTGCTCCAAATCCGGTAGCTCGTACATTGTATCCAATAAGGCATTCTCAAGAATAGACCGCAGGCCGCGAGCACCTGTCTTGCGAGCCAAGGCTTTGCGAGCAATTGCCCGCAAAGCATCGTCGCGTATCTCTAATTCGACTTCATCATACTCAAACAACATTTTGTATTGCTTCAGTAAAGCATTTTTTGGTTCAGTCAAAATCTGAATCAACGCATCTTCGTCCAGCTCTTCCAAGGTGGCGACGATAGGAAGACGACCGACAAACTCTGGGATCAATCCGTACTTGATCAAGTCTTCGGGCTCCAAATTACGCAATAACTCGCCGATTAACTTTTGATCATCTTTACTATGAACCGTCGCACCAAACCCAATACCACTTTTTTCCGAACGCTCTCGAATG
>DNHK01000035.1 GCA_003485905.1 Gammaproteobacteria bacterium
TCGAACCATTTTCAGATATTGCAAATGTCTGCCCTACGCCTGCCATGACGCCAGTTCGTGTATCTGGGATCATAATATGAACAAAGAAAACCATGCCTGGTTTTAAAATTAGTGGATTACCACTGTAGATCATGGGTGGCACATCCATCCAAGTAGGTTTAAACGTACATCCCAAAGCATAGCCACACGCGGCAAAGCGCTCCGTTGCGAAGCCTGCCTTGTCTAAAACATCACGGTGAATATCGTCGAGCTTCCCCAAAACCTCTCCAGGGCGTGCGGCCTCCTTAATCTGTTCAAGAGCATTCGCCGCGACAGCCATCATGTCCGCTTGCCGTGGATCTGGTAGGCCCACAGCTACTGTGGTCTCTACACAGACATGATACCGGCAAAATGATCCGGCCAATTCAATTAGTATTTGATCGCTTTTATCAATCTTCCGTGGGCCGCTAATTCCGCGCCCAAAAAGTGCTCGTGGGCCAGAATTAATAAGTGGGCCGCCAGCGGGAACCTCCGCACCTCCGTTCAACATCNNAATTGACTTTCAGTCGAACCTGGAAAGCTGGTCTCAACCGCTGCAAGAACAGCTGAATCTGCCAATTTTCCGGCCTTGCGCACCATATCAAGCTCTGCCGAAGATTTCACCAACCGCTTTCCACGGATAATATCAGAAGCATCCTCAAGTGCGCAAAAACCGTTTAGGGCCGCCTCCACCAGTTGGCCATTAGCAGCTGTCAAACCGTACGTTCCGAACTCAATACCAACCCGCCCGCCACGCAAACCAAATTCGTCCAATATATCACGCAGGTGTTCTGCTGGATTGACGTCTTCAGCATTAAACCAAATCCGGATATCATCGTAGAGAGACGCAACTTCTGCTTGTCTTAGATCCGGGCGGCGCGTTAACAGTATGGTCGGGCGATCGTCACAAGTTATTACCCCCACTTGAAAAAAAACATACCCAGACGTGTCGTACCCTGTCAGATAGTAGTGGCTTTCCTGTGCGAATACCAAAAGTGCATCAAGCCCTCTTTTGACTAGCTCTGCTCGCGTTGCCGCTAGGCGAGCAGCATGCTCTTCGGGAGTAAAACGTAATGATACTGCGCGACCGTCCGCGGTTTTCGCCTCAATCTCTTTAAACGCAAAGCCTGTCATTGTAACTCACAGATATCGCACATTGCCATCAGATAAATACGAATCATATCAAGATAATCTTTAATATCGACCTTTTCGTCAGGCATGGTATTGTAGCGTCCTCCTGGTCCACAAACTACACCCTCCATACCTCCATGAACATAGAGATGTCCGGCATCAGTCCCGTAGAAACCTGGGGGCGTAATTGCACCTGTTGGTTGCGGCTCGCCAAGTATCGCCTGATAAGCAGCATTAACCGCCTTAACTATCCGGGCATCCTTAGAGACCTCAAAGGCGGGCATGCTGGAATGACTTTCATTTGCCTCAATCTTTACCTCGGCCTTCAATCCTGGCCAGTCGACCTGCAAATTATTCAATACTCGTTTTATTTCTTTCAACGCGTTCTGATGTGACTGACCCGGGGCAATCCGGCCAGATCCTGTTAGGCGGACGAAATCCGCCACTTGCGGCGGACGCCATTTTTCAAGGCGCTTTCCCAGGGCGCCGTCAATTGTCCCCACATGTACACGATTGATGCCACGGTGCTCATCCGTCGGTGCATCTGAAAATGTCATTTTCGTCAATTTTGGTATTAGGTCACAAGCGGCAAGGATTGCGTCTACCGCTTCCTCGCGTTTGGACATGTGCCGAGTAATGCCAGTAAGTTCTATTTTGAAGGTAAACGCATCGGCATGCATGGTTAAGGCCTGCAAGTCAGTGGGTTCAGAATTTATGAAATAGTCCGCTTTAGTACCTGCTTGAACAGCAGCATAAGTACCTACACCACCTTGGAGTTCTCCCACAACATAGGTGAGTATAACATCGCCTTTCAATCGTTTACCGTTCTCGATAAGCGTTCTGACTGCACAGAGTGAAGCAGCATCGCCTGCTTTCATGTTTGATACACCAATACCGTAGATAAATTTGTCATCAATGAGGCCTCCCCAAGGATCAACCGTCCACCCCTCGCTAACAGGATTGGTGTCAAGATGACCATTAAAAAGCAGGCTCTCACCGCCACCCGTCCCACGCCAAATTCCGATAGCATTGATGCGATCGCCTTCAACTGGCTGGGCATAGGACTCAAGACCCATCTGACGCATTATTTGGATCATGTTCTCAGCCAGTACACGTTCACCCTCTGTTTCGGAGTGGCTTTTTTGCTGAACCATCTTGGAAAGAGTTTGCAGACAAGCCTTCTCATTTATATTGTGAGCAAGCGAGAGTGCGTCTGTCATGTTATAGGCTCCATATTAAATTGCCCTGCTGGTGGAGGAACCGCCTCTAACAGGGCGCGGGTATAGGGGTTTCGATTGGGCTTTTCAGCATCACAAGGTTGGAAAGTGTCGATTAGTTTACCGTGTTGCATTACGCATATGCGGTGGGCGAGTTGTCGTACAAGGTTCAAATCATGGGTAATGAATAAACACGCAGTACCAGTTTGATCTTGAAGAGCCACTAAAAGATTGGCAATTGAAGCTTGAACAGAAACGTCCAGAGATGAAGTTATTTCATCACATATCACTACTTCAGGCTTTGCGGCGAAGGCCCTAGCAATCGCTACACGCTGTTTTTCCCCACCCGATAGTTGGTGTGGAAACCGATTAATATAGTCTCGCGGCAGGCTTACCATTTCCAGAAGCTCTATTATGCGTTTTGTCTGCTGCTCTTTTGGCGTGATATTATAGAGTTTTAAGGGACGGGAAAGTATTTCACCGATACGCTGACGCGGATTAAGTGAGGCATCAGGATGCTGAAAAACAATTTGAACCGCACGACGATAGGGTAAGTCGATGTCATCTAGCTTTGAAAAGTGGGAATCGCCAAATTGAATGACACCGTGGAACTCCTGCAAGCCTGACAGTACCTTAGCCATTGTGGATTTTCCTGATCCCGACTCTCCGACTATTCCAACGAGCTCTCCTTTTCGAACAGTAAGGCTAACTTCATGTGCGCCGATGTGAGTGGGTTTGGGCGCGAATAAACGCCCGATAACCGACTGACGCCCATATTCTACAGTGATGTTCTCTGCTGACATCAAGATAGGCAATTCTGGTGCCGGGGCATTAACGCCCAACCAATGCTTCGGGTCGGGGACGGCACTTAACAATTTCTTAGTGTAGTCATCGCGTGGAGACATGAAAATATCAGTACGCAGTCCGCTCTCAACGACTTCGCCAGCTTTTAGGACTGATACAGTGTCCGCTACACGGGACACTAATCCTAAGTCATGAGAAATATATAGTGCTGATATAGATGTTTCATCTTGGAGTTGATTAAATAAATCTAAGATTTGCTGAGCTGTGATGATATCAAGAGCTGTAGTTGGCTCGTCGAAGATGATTAGCTCGGGGTTGCAAGCAAAGGCGGTAGCAATAACTACCCTTTGCTTTTCACCTCCGGATGCCTGATGTGGATAACGTTCCAGCATTTCTTTGGGCTTCGTTATTCCTGTCCGCTCCAATGCCTGCTCGCTAGCCTCTGTAGCTTCCCTCGGTGTCAATCCTCGATGGCGGATCATTACTTCAGAAAGTTGCTCGCCTAAACGCATTGCCGGGTTCAGCGAAGTGGAGGGGTCTTGAAAAACCATGCTTATTCGCTGCCCTCTGACTTCAATAATTTGAGAGGGTGTTCGATCGCGAATGCTTTCTCCTGACAGTAGGAGTTTGCCATCGTTTTCTATGGCGTTGTCTGGTAAGTACCTTAGAATTGCCCAAGCCAAAGAAGACTTTCCAGAACCGGACTCACCGACCAAACCATGTGTCTGACCACGCGCTACGGATAGATTCACGTTTTTTAGAGCCCGCAATGGACCTGATGGCGTGTTATAAGTTAGAGAATAGCCAGAAATTTCGAGGACAGGCGATTCCGTGCTCATGCATTGTGCTTTATAGCCCACCAATTTACTCGTTCCTCTTAGGGTCAAGACTGTCGCGAAGTGCATCGCCGAACAAGTTGAAACCCATCGCAGCCATAGCAATGGCAATACCGGGTACTGCTACAGTCCAAGCATTTCTGAATATGAACTGCCGAGCCTCGGCAACCATTAAACCCCACTCT
>DNHK01000039.1 GCA_003485905.1 Gammaproteobacteria bacterium
CTTGATCGAAGAATGGAGCAGATGGAGGCTGAAGGAGTAGTATTTAAGCCAAATAGCCATATCGGCATAGATATAGATGCGAATCAACTACGCAAGGAGTTTGATGCATTAGTTTTAACTGGCGGTGCTTGTGAGCGTCGCGATTTGCCCATACCCGGTCGTGAATTGAAAGGCGTCTATCAAGCGATGGAATATCTTCCTCAATCGAACCGTATTTGTATGGGGGATGATGTTCCGGAAGCCGAGCTTATAAATGCTAAAGGTAAGCACGTAGTCATAATCGGTGGTGGTGATACTGGCGCGGATTGCCTGGGCACCGCACATCGACAGGGTGCGGCATCCGTGACTTCGCTTGAGATTATGCCGCGACCGCCTGAAGAGCGTGCAAAGGAAAACCCATGGCCGCAATGGCCGTTTATCCTGCGTACCGCTTCTGCGCATGAAGAAGGTGGTGAGCGATTATTCTCGGTTCAGACTAACCAGTTTATTGGGGATGATCAGGGAAACCTAAAAGAACTGGAGCTAGTCAATGTCGAGGTTACGCGCAACTCGGGTAGGGTTTCTTTTAACGAGGTTCCTAGCAGCCACACTACGCTGAAATGTGATCTAGCCTTTCTGGCCATGGGCTTTACCGGCTCAGAGAAGCCCGGCATGCTGGACCAGTTAGGGGTGAAGTTTACCGATCGCAGCAACGTCTGGCGCGATCGAAACTGGATGACAAACGTGGAAGGTGTATTCACTGCGGGAGATATGCAGCATGGCCAGAGTTTAATCGTATGGGCGATCGCTGAAGGACGCTCAGCTGCAGCAAGTGTTGATGAATACCTGATGGGTAACACGGACCTTCCAAGCCCGGTCTAGATTGCTTTAGTGGGCAGTTATTTGCTCTATAGCTTTGAGTTCCTATTAGAGGGCGATTAGAATAAATCGTCCTGCGAAGATGATTCTTGTGGAGTAAAGCTAGGTCGAATTGCCCCAGCATCATCGGCTGGAGCAGGAGTTGGTTGTGCACTAGGAGCAGATTTAGCGGGAAATATTTCTGAAAAGCCATTCGGGTCTAATGCCGAAGTTAATTTTCCCGTTGTTTTATTAATTTGACGAGAAACGATTGTATCGGGCTTTTCTAGCGCTGTATTTGGCTGGCCAGCAGTTGCTGTGCTCATGTAGTCAATCCAGATCGGTAGAGCAGCCCGTGCACCTGATTCAGAATTTCCTAATGACCTAGGTTGGTCAAAGCCAACCCATACTGACGTCATCGTATGATTATTAAATCCAGAAAACCATGCGTCTATAAAGTCGTTTGTGGTACCGGTTTTCCCCGCTAAATCAGTTCTGCCAAGTTGTAGTGCGCGCGTTGCAGTCCCTTGTCGAACTACATCTTTCATAACGTCTGTGATCAGATAGTTGGTTACCGGATTCATTGCCTGTGAACTATATATTGGTGTTTGGCGGAATTCTGTTATGGGTTCAAGTGGTTCGAGTGGTGCTTCTGATAATGAAAGTATGTTGAGGTTCAGTAACTCGTTGTTAGGGGATACATCGCTAATCGGCTCTTGAGTTGACGCCTCTTCTACACTGAGTTGGTCGCTGGCCGTTTCGGTCTTTATTAGTTTGTCGTTAGACGATTGAGTAGCCTGGCTTTCCAACAATTCACTAGCGATAGCTTTATCGTCTATAAGCGCGGCACCAGTGAGTCCCGTAACAAGTTGATTTCCTTGGCGAATTAAGGCCTCGCAATGCCGACATGCGGTTTTTAACACTTGCTGTTCAACTATGTTGCCATGAGCATCTTCGATCCAATCGATTATATGGGGCGTTGTGCGAGTGCCGCCGTTAGCTAACACATTATATGCTCCGGCCATATCCATCGGTGATAGTGTGCCTGCGCCGAGTGCTAGCGAAAGACCGTTTGGCATGCCGTCCCTTTCAATGCCCATTTTTTCTAAAAAATCGATGGTTGGCTGAATACCTAAAGCCCTAAGAATACGGACCGATACT
The DNA here is from genome assembly GCA_003485905.1 of Gammaproteobacteria bacterium. Lineage (GTDB taxonomy): Bacteria > Pseudomonadota > Gammaproteobacteria > Arenicellales > Arenicellaceae > UBA10349. The sequence goes on from DNHK01000039.1 coordinate 1,999, forward strand.
AGGTTTAGAGAAAGGCTTAACGCCCGCCGTATTCGGGTTGGACCAAAGAATTTGCCACTATAATTTTCTGGGCGCCATACAGTGCCCTGATTGGTATCTTGGATTACGATCGGGGCGCCACTAATCAAGCTAGCCGGTGTATAGCCATTGTCGATAGCCGCCGCATAGATAAAAGGCTTAATATTCGAGCCAGGTTGCCTTTGGGCTTGCTCAACTCGATTGTATTTACTAACGTAGTAGTCAAACCCGCCGCTTAAAGATTGTATTGCTCCGGTCGTGGGCTCCATTGATATCAGTGCCCCAGATACTTCCGGTAACTGCCCAAGTGTCCAGCTACTTGCGTATTCAGGGTGATCAACGGCTAGGTCTGGCTCTGCTATATATACAACATCACCCAAAGCAACAACTTCTGAGGGTGTTTCAGGTCGATTCGCAACCCGGTTATCGTCCAAGTAAGGCGCGGCCCAACTCATGTTTTGGAAGTTGACTTGAATGAGCTCGCCTTTTCGGCTCAGCATTGTTGCGCTGGGACTAGCAGTATCATTCTCAAGGTTTTCGTCACTTATTCCGACAACAATAGCGACCTTGAGTTCTCCGCTATCGGGGTGTTGGATAAGCAATTCTCGAATTTTTGATTCCAGTTCTGCACGCAACGCTTGATCGGCATCGGGGGTTGTCAGTATT
>DNHK01000305.1 GCA_003485905.1 Gammaproteobacteria bacterium
CTCCCCGATCATAATGATGTCTGGATCTTGCCTGAGTAGTGCACGGACACCGGCGGCAAAGTTTAAATCAATCGCGCTGTGTACCTAAATTTGGTTGAACGCGGGTTCAACCATTTCAATAGGATCTTCTATGGTACTGACATTTACTTGTTCGATTGCCAACTTACGTAGGGTGGAGTAAAGCGTTGTGGTCTTACCCGAGCCGGTTGGGCCTGTAACAAGGACGATGCCATGAGTTTGGCTGGTTAGCTTGTGCCATAGAGTTAATTCCCGGTGACTTAATCCTAATTCTTCAAAGCTGCGTTGCAGTACTTCTGGATCGAAAATTCGGATAACCATCTTCTCGCCCATCGCTGTAGGCACGGTTGATAATCTCAACTCGATTTCTTGTCCCTTTGGGGTTTTTGTCTTTAGTCGGCCATCCAGTGGTCGTCGCTTTTCGGAAATGTCCATCCGGCCGATAGTTTTGATACGGCTTACGATGGCGGTCATTACATTTGGAGGAACCTGGTGCACATTGTGTAAAACACCATCCATTCGGAAGCGAATGTTTCCCTGGTCTCTTCTTGGTTCTAAATGTATATCACTCGCGCGTTGCTCAAATGCGTATTGCAGTAGCCAGTCCACTAACTGGACAACATGGTGGTCCTCCGTGTCGAGTTGCCCAGTATTCCCAAGTTGTACAAGCTGTTCAAGGTTTTGCGCAAGTGGGTTGGTTGACGTTGAATCCTCTGCGCCTACAGTACGGATTGACTTGGCTAGATTAAAGAACTCATTGGTAAAGCGTTCTATGTCCTTTGGGTTGCCTAGGCCAATGAGGATTTCCTTACGGATGATTTGTTCTAATTGAGTCTTCCATACGACGTTAAAAGGGTCGGCGCACGCAAAACGAACAAAATCTGTTCCGACTTCCACTGGAAGAATATTGTGCTTACCCGCGTAATCGTAAGAAATAACATTGGTAATTGATGCCACATCTATTTTGAGTGGATCTATTTCAATGAAATCAAATTTCGATTTATTAGCGACCCACCGGGTTAGCTTGTCTTCACTCCATTCCGTAGCGTCAATGGTCGAGCCTTTCATGAGGCGAGCGATAGATAGCAGTGGGTGCTCAGTACTCTTAAGTGCCCGATTGGTTTCAAATATCCGCTGGGCATCCTCACTACGAAGAACTTTGCCGCCAACTAAGGCTTTTAGCACTTCTTTGATGTCTAGAGAATTTAATATTTGCTTTGTCATTTCTCTATCGTTTCGTATTTAGCTTTCGCTACCTGCATTGACGCATTTTTTGCTCGAGTCATTTGCTTTTCGGGTGCATCGAAATTATAACAATAGATTGGATGTTAGGCGGGTTTGCCATCGTTATACGCAAGTCTGAAGTGTAACATTGGATTATGATTAATTTGTCTCGCAACAGTGTAAGTAGATTGGCAAAGATTATGTTTTCTCTATTTATTCTGGCGTTTTTATATATTGCTCTTCAGGTAGCATTTTCGCCAAGGGGTTATCGCGTAGAAAGTAGCGATTGGCAAGACGTGATCCCCGGGGCGGTACAAATGGTCCGCAGAGGGAGTGATTATGTTTGGGTAGTGCGGTATGCAAATACTGAGTTAAAAAGTTTCGTTATGCTTAATGAAGTGGTTGTTACGGGCAGCACCGAATGCGATCCGAACATTCATAAGGCATGCGAGTTCTCAGGCGTTGCTGGCGATGGCATAGTGTTTCGGTATTTGGAACAGAGACCAACAAACCTAGCAAATAATGTGCCTTGGTTTAAAGGGTTTACCAACCCAGCTTCGGGTTCATATTACGATCGTTTTGGACGCTTGTACCGAGATGAAACTAATATTCAGAATGGTGCAGCACAAGGAATGGAGATGTTGCTTGGGGTTAGAATTGAGGACTAATTACGGGTTATTAAGATTGAATTGAAAGGTCCTGTTGGTATATTCGGTATTCTCGAGTCAAGGTACCATTCATTCCCTTAATAGAATTGTTCATTTCAGTATTGTCTTCTAAAATCCATGAGGCTTCCCCTAGTCGTAAACCGAGCGCTGGGCCGCGTTTGAGGAATTCCATATAAAGTAGTGAGCCAATTGCTAGGTTTTGATATTCCCGTTTAACGCCTAAAGTTAGAATTCTTCCTTCAGTAATAGTGTTTTTACGAAACGGCCCTTTTAAATACCACAAAAGTTTTAGAAGGTTGAAAGGCGTCAGTCGTCCGCTACGAATTTTCTTTAACGCTTGGTTGATGTTCGGCAAGGCGAGGGCGAATGCGATAGGCTCCCGGTCAACTTCTGCGATCATGCAAAGCTCTGGCATGATCACGTCCTTGAGGTCCTTTGCCATATGGTTAAATTCCGATTTATCCATTGGTACAAAGCTCCAATTTTTCTCCCAAGCGCTATTGTAAACCTCCATCATGATGCGAACTTCACGGTCAAACTGACTAAGGTTTACACTTCGCACCAAAATGTTGTGGCGTTTCTTTTGGCGTTCGGCCACCCGACCGATACGTTCAGTAAATCCGATATCGGTAGAAATGTCCCAAGCATACAAATCCTTTTCTTTTTTTAGACCTGCCTGCTCAAGTAAGGTCATGTAGTAGCGGTGGTTATAGCTCATCATGACCCTAGGCGATAAATCAAATCCTTTGATTAATAGCCCAAACTCATGGTTACTGCTAGGGCTTGCCGGGCCACGCAGTGAGTCTGCGTTTCTGTTTAGTCCCCAAGATCGCACGGCGTCTAGCAGAGCATCGCACACATCCTGATCATCCACAGATTCGAAAAACCCAAAAAATACAACATTTTCTTCATGCAAATCATTGTTTCGATCATCAATGATTGCAGCTATTCTTCCCACTGGACGTTTACCTTGATAGGCCATAAACGCCTGTAACTTGGCGTGCTTGTAGAATGGGTTTTTTTCTTGATCTAGTGCATCAAAAATCGTTTTTCGTAGGGGTGGTACCCACGGCGAATGGTCGGGATACATTTGCCATTGAAAATCGACGAATTTTTTAAGTCCTTTCTGATCGACAATTTCTACAATTTCTACTTTCAACAAATAACTCCAAATCTAGTGTGGCGAGACAGTTTACCGATGATGCAGCCGTCCGTCACTTAATCAGAATATTTTATTAGCGTAACCAGAGTGGAGCAGGCTCGTAGAGCTTCGCGGCTTGCTCACGAAGTGCCAAAATATGATCTTCCCAGCAGCGTTGTGAATTGAACCATGGAAATGCGATTGGAAATGCCGGGTCATCCCATCGCTGGGCTAGCCATGCGTAGTAATGAATAATACGCAAAGTCCGCAGCGCTTCAATCAAATGTAATTCGCGCGCATCGAAATCACTGAATTCCGTGTAGGCATCAAGAATGACGGTTAAAGTAGAATCTAAATCCTCGCCTTCGCCGGGTAATAACATCCAAAGGTCTTGCACTCGCGGTGCCATGCGTGCGTCATCCAAGTCTACAATGTGGGGGCCTTGAGAGCCGATAAGAAGGTTCCCAGCATGACAATCACCGTGACAACGAATCAAGCCGGGGTTCCCAGCTCGTTGATAATTATCGGCAATGTTTGCCAGTAAGTCCTTTGTTAAGTCCTGGTATATCGTTTCGAGCTCTCGAGGAAGTAGCTGACTATTGAGGACGAATTGACTGGGTTGAATGCCAAACGTTTCAATATCCAGCGCGGGCCGGTTTTTAAACGGGTGTTCTGCTCCGACCATATGCAGGCGGCCTAGCAGGCGCGCGAGTTGCCTTAACTGTTGGGAGTTTTCCAGATCTGGG
>DNHK01000138.1 GCA_003485905.1 Gammaproteobacteria bacterium
CGACCGCGGTTGCTATGCTTCCAGTACCAATAATGCCAATTGTCGCTCCGTGCAAGTCATGCATTGGCCGATTAAAAAAACAGAACTGATCAGCAGCCTGCCAGGCTCCGGAGTTAATTTGTTCGCGGTACTCAAACAAATTTCTTTTTAGGGCAAGTATCAAACTGAATGTATGTTCTGGAACGCTGTGCTTAGCGTATTCGCGAATGTTCGACACAACGATGTTGTTAGTCTTACAAGCCTCTAGGTCGACGACGTTGGTTCCGGTGGCGGCTATTGCAATCATTTCCAAGTTTGGCAATTGTTCCAAAATCTGTGCAGTTATTGGCGCTTTGTTAGTAATCGCTATGTGTGCTTCTGCTAACCGCTCCAAGACTTGTGAAGGTTTGCATTTAGAGAACTCCTGCCATTCATGATCAAAGACAGGTGAAGGAATTACGACGCCAGGGCCAATTGTGCCACGGTCTAAAAAGACGATTCGTTTGGTCATGCTACTTTGCTGTGCGTTAGCCTGTTTTTTTACGATAGATAAATATGTTTCGGTTATCGCCGTCTATGAGAGAAAATTTATGTGAAAATATTTCGTTAAGATTATCTTTGTTAAACAGCATGTAATCACCTGATTCTGCGCCATGATTAAAGTCCTTGAGTGCTTGTTCAAATATCAGCCACTGCTTTTCGAATTCGTTTTCAGATAGCCTAAGAACTTTTCGATTGGACTGAAAGTATTCTCGCATAATCGGTATGTCATATAATTGGCCTATCTCAAAGATTCCGACTAAGCCGTTTTCCGAGATCTTTTCCGATAATTGGTTTGCGAGCCTTTTGTAATAACCAATATCGCCAGATAGGGCATAGAGTGATCGTTGGAATATAAAAATGTCTTGAGTTTGAATCTGCATCAGGGTTTGCTCAAGCGAAGATTCATAAAAGTCAATCTTGCTTTCAGATAACCGAGCTCTTGCATACGGCATCATATATTCGCTTGGTTCGATCAGCGATATCTTTGCACCGCTAAACTGCCCTGCTAAGAGAGACGTGAATAGACCCGTACCAGCCCCTACATCTGTGATGGCAGTGGTGTTTCTAGAAGCGTTCTGATGTACTTTTTGGCAAAACGTTATAAATATCGGGAATAGTTTAACGGATGAGAACCGGTCGTAAACTTCATGGTAACGAGAATACAGCTCAGGTTTCATTGAAAGAGTCTGGGAGGTTGATTGGAATCGTTATTATTTACCGTCAGGTGGCTCGCTATTGAGTCTGCCTTCAACCATAAATCCTATCTATAGGCTAGTGGCACACAGTATTTGAAAGCCCAGCCGCTGATATGCCCACACCGTTATTAGTCGCATCAAAGTAACTTATTGCTCCGTTTACTAAATCTATGGCAGCTATATATGGTGCTTCAGAAAAACTTACAAATGCTGTTTTCCCGTCGGCAGTTGCTTCTGCGGATAAGGGTGTATATTTGAATTCACTTTCGAGAGTGACCGATTTGCTGTTGTTGTCGAATAAATAGTAGTTTTTATTGCTTGTACTAAGCAATAAATTCATGCGATCAAACTGGCCGACAACGACCGTATCGATAGCAGTCTTAAGGTCGACTTCAGCAAAAGGTGCGAACTGATGTTGTTCAATTGCTGTAAATTTACCATTTACTTCATCTAACAGGTATAAAAAGTACCCTGCGGGACTGGTGTAGGGCCTTGCGGGTGTTTGGACGTCATAACTTTGCAATACTTCACGGGTATACGCGCTTACGGCAAATACTTTACTTGTGTTTTTATCGGCTACGTAGATATATTGCGAGTCTAAACTGCGGCTAGGCGATGAGAATGAGGATGGCGTGGCTTCTGCATAAAGATTCATCTCCCAGGTTTTACCAGTGTTGCTATCTATTATCCCAACAGATCCAGTCAGATTATTGCTGTAGTGAATGTCTACTTCATTCGGATCGAATAAAACGTCTGTGGTAGGTATAAAATCCGGAAGTTCCAAAATTGGCTCCATTGAGTAGGCGTGAAATAAGACGAATCCGCCATCTAGACTATCGCTAATGCCCAGCTTCATCCCTGAGGTATCTAGCACTACATGCCTTGGAGTCATAGTTAATTGAATATCTTTATAAACTGTTTTCTCCAATAAATTGATCGCGACAATCCTTTTATGTTCAATATTTGTGTAGATAAGCAATGGGGCATTGGGTGTCGCTAATATTTGATCAACGTGGTACTTGGTTTCAAATCGATACACGGTTTCATGTGTATGCACGCTTATAACATCTATCAGGTTCTCATCTGCATCTGCAGCAAATAAGAAGTCAGGAGTATTACGTAAACCAACCGTTGGGTTTAGCTCAGGTTCTTGAGCCGGCACCGAACTGGTTAGTGTCCAAAATAAAATTGCTAGTAACGGTTTCAAAGCAAACTGCTTAATCGATTTACAGCTCATAGTTTGTTTTTAGTGCAGTGATAATTTTATTAGGACCGTCGGCGAAAGCGAAAGCCTCTATAAAGTTTCCGGAAGGGTCTACAAGATATATATCGGGCGTGTGCTGTACCACGTAGCTCTTAGAGGATTTAGTAACAACAAAGCTAGCGTTCAGATTCTCTACGGTTTCTACTAACGCTTGATAGTTTCCGCTAGCGCCGACCATGCGCGGGTCAAATCCTTTA
>DNHK01000184.1 GCA_003485905.1 Gammaproteobacteria bacterium
TCGTGAGAGCCTGCCATGTGGGCTGGCTAGCCCAGTCTTGATCGGAGGGGCCATTACCGCCGTGTTTAAGAAAGCTGGTGATTGCAATCATTGTGGTTGCTGCGTTATCGAGAGCTTTCCATTCCTCATCAGTTTGTGGGTCATCTGCGGCCCATAAAATATTCGTTGCTGGTGTAATAACGTTTTCCATAACTTCTAATACAGACACTTCGGATACATCGCCATCTGCAATAAGCTGGGCCGGAGATAGCAATAACTGGACGGATAGGGCGATTATTAATTTAGTCTTCATAGCATTTAGTACCTAGTAAATGGGCTAATAGATTGTCTAGGTAGCTTATCGTGGGGAGACCGAGCTCATCTTGACCGGGGTCAAGGTGGACACCAATGAATATCAATATGAGGCCGTTGTCTGGTATTAGTTGGGCGGCGCTATAGCCTTAGAAAGGATTCAATAGAATCTGCCACTCGTTTTGGTTGATCCCAATGAACCATATGATCGGCATCAGGGATTCGTTTCTCAATAAGAGGGGGGATACACTCCTTAAAATCTCTTTGGCAATTTTGTAATTCTGGGCTGCAGCTTATATTTGATTCTGACCCGGTAATTAGCATTGCTTTGGCTTCAATTTGGCGCCAGCAACTTCTTGCTTCTTCACGTCGGTATAGCGTTGGGTTTAAGTATTTGTGACGAGGATCGCTAAGTAAGGTTCTCTTATCTTCTATTGCTGGGGCACTCCACGTTTCAGCGATAAATCTCGCTTGACTATGGCTCATGTGCGGCCCTAGTGATAAGACTCTACTCGTCAATTGGTCGATAGTGTGTTCGGAAAATCGCGCAACTGCCTGCCATTGATCTAACCAGTCAGCATATCTTTCGGGTGCTAACGATGGTTCTGCATTCGGTAGGCCTACTGATTCAAGGCTGACCAAGTGAGAAATTCGGTTTGGTCGAATTCCCGCATAGAGGCAAGCGATATTCCCGCCCATACTGTGGCCGACTATCCGAGCAGTTTGCTTAGGTGCGTAAATGTTGAGTAGCGCCTCGAAATCGGCCAAATAATCTGGAAACCAATAACCGTAGGGAGTTTGAGCCGTCGTTCCGAAACCACGCAGATCTGGAGAAATCAAATACCAATTATCGGCTAGAGAATCGGCTAAAAACTGGAACGTTTGTCCGTTGTCCATCCACCCGTGCAACAAGAATATTGAAGGATTAGTCGGCTTACCCCAAGTATGAATGGTGTGATTCAAGCCGCGGATATCCACTTGTTGGGTGCAGGAACTCGCTAATGGGGTGTATAGGTCATTCATCATCGGGAGGCTGTTGAACGCTGCAAGGGTTGGGGATAGAACACTTATTTAAGTTTAATTTACTTTAGTTTAAACGTCAGATTCAAATTTACATCGTTGGGCTTTGAAGGCTAGTAGATTGTGCTTAAAGCAGCGGTACATAGTTATGTGTTTTGACTGTGAATCGCTTAGTTTTAAGTCAAATATGGAAATGAGGAGAAACAATGGAGTTTGATCTGATTTAAAGATTGCTAACTAAAAATTCGGCATACTCAATCAACTTAATGAATATTGGTTTTGTTAATAGTGAAACGTAGATACATGGAATTTAGTAATGAAAAAGTAATTGATTTCGCTGCTAGAGCGTTATCGGATAATTTTTCTAAAGGGCTTGATTTCGCCGCGATTGCGCAAGCACATACGTTAAATTGGAATGCTGCTGCAGCACGCGAAGCTTTTATAAGTGCATTGGAAGTTGCTCCAGATAACCCCGAAATATTGGATGCTTTCGCAAACTTTAGCGCTCAAATTGGGGATTACCCCACAGCGATTAAATTTGGCGAGCGCGCTGATGCAATGGTAAACAACAACCGCTTTGGATTGGTTTTAATACTGGCTGGTGAGTGCGCGAGAGCTCAGCAATGGTATGAAAAAGCCGCCGCAGAAACCACTAACAATGCTCTGTTTCTTTTTGAGTTAAGTCGTTTGGCGTCCAGGCGCGGTGATTACCCGGCTGCGTTAAACTACTTGAGTAGTGTTGAGTCGAAGATCAGTAATCAGAGTCGTTATCAATTGGCTTACGGATATAAGCTGGCGCGCAGTTCAGCTGATGCCATAAGAGTGATTGGTGATGAGGATTTGCCCAACATTAATCAGGGACGAGTCATTCAAGCAATCGTATATTTAAGCGTCGATCAGAATAGCCAAGCATTGAAAGAATTAGAGTTGGCCGTCAATAATCCTACAATTGCAGTAATGGAAACGGCTTTTATCAAAACTAATGCCTTTGCTGATCCAGTATTGGACCAGCCAGGATTTGTGGCGGTTCGTGAACGTCTTGGTTACGGTAAACTTGCAAGAGTCCGGCCTCGCTCAATTGTTTAATCCATAGCTTGATAGGGGAGCTATAGTTCAGCTCGCTTCCACTCAGGTTTGGCAAACAATATCTGAGATGCACCAATTACGCGTTCACTAAATGCTCCTTGGCAATAACACAGATAAAAATCCCACATCCGAATAAAAGTATCGTCGAAGCCTAAGGCTAAAGTCTGATCCAATTTGGCGAAAAAACGCTTGCGCCAGACAGAGATGGTTTTGGCGTAGTCAAACCCTATCTCCTGCATTCCGACCATTTGCATGTCAGTGTACTTTTTGATCGAAGACATTATGATTTCGTGTCCAGGTAATGAACCTCCTGGAAATATGTAGCGTTGGATGAAATCCACGGATTTTTGCGCATCACTAAAACGTTGATCCGGGATCGTTATAGCCTGCAGTAGCATTAAGCCATTGGGCTTTAATAATGTTGCGCACTTATTAAAATATTGTGGGTAAAACTCGTGACCTACAGCTTCGATCATTTCAACAGAGACTAATTTGTCATAACTTCCCTTAAGGTCGCGATAATCTTTAAATAAAATTTTAACTTTGTCTTCTAGTCCCGCAGCCTTGACTCGTTGTACGGCGGCCTGATACTGCTGTTTCGATATTGTGGTGGTGGGGACTTGGCAGCCATAGTTTCTTGCAGCATATATCGCCATTCCCCCC
>DNHK01000105.1 GCA_003485905.1 Gammaproteobacteria bacterium
AAACAGACCCAAGCGGTTCATCTCTATAAATGCCCTGTCAGACCTAAATTTGGATTTTTACTGACACCAACTATTCGACAATTTTTATAAGTTGCCCGGGAGTTGGTTCACCATTTGGGTACATATTATTTAATAGTCTAAGTCGCTGCTCGGCGTACGTATCAATGCCGGATCTACTAGCTAATTTGGCAAACGTATCACCTCGTTTAGCACTAATGGTTCTGAGTTTTTTCTCACTAGCCAGTTCTTTCTCTACCGCAGTCAGTGGGCGAATACCGCGTGCAATAAGCGCAACCGCATTGTTTGGAACCTGATTCTTCCCATACCCCACCATCTGAAAACTCATAGCAGGGGATCGATTTATTACCGCAACACGCGATGCTAAACGTTGCCCATTTCCGGCATCAAGACTCGCTAAGCCCGTGTAGCCCCTCGCGCCAGATATACTCAAAACTTCACCATTACGGAAATCTGTAAACTGTTCAGCCAGAAAAGCTTGGGCGGACTTGCCTTCAAGATTAGCAGGCATCATCTGCACGATTTGCGAACCATCTGATGAAACGCCAACAATTCGATCCTGCAAATTATGCATTACCCAGCCATCTGGCAAATCGACAGTAAAATTTAATTCTTTATGGTAAAGGGTATTCCCACGCACAATACCCTGGCTCTCGCTGGGCCCGTAGGTCATTCCATCGGCCAACAATAAAAAGTCTCCGTCATCTGGCCGAGTTACAGTAGTCGATTTATACCGATCGGCTGCCGCGACAACCTCACGCAAACGAGTATCATTATCTGGGTGAGTTGAAAACACCCCATGATAAGCGCGCGGTTCACGCCCCTCCTCTCGGGCTCGCTCTTGCTCAAACAGCTCTTGGTTTTTTAGAACCCGAACAACATCAATCATGTTTTGTAGGTCATAGCCAGAATGTGCGAGATATTCCGCGCCGAGACCATCTGACTGTAGCTCGTGCTGTCGCCCATAACCTCGGACCATTGCTGTGCTCAACTGACTGGTAAGATTTGCTAACTCGCCGCTGCCAGTGGCGACAGCGACCGCCACTGTTCCAATGCCGGCCAGCGTTGATTGTGCTTGCTATCGCACACTATGGCGAGCTGTTACATGCCCAATTTCATGCCCTATCACGCCAGCCAAATCAGCCTCATCTTGCATGTACGCCATAATTCCACGTGTGATGTATACATAACCTCCTGGGGTGGCAAATGCATTTACTTCGGGGGAATCCAGTAAAGTAAAGGTCCAGTTCAGGTGTGGCCGATGGCTCTTGGCAGCCAGATCCTGTCCTATTCGGTCAACGTAAGCCTGCAATCCAGGTTCTTGGTAGACACTATATTCTTTAAGCACCTGTTGGTGATAACTTTTACCCAACGAAACTTCCTGTTGCTCGCTCATCATCACAAAGTCTTGTTTACCAGTGACGGGATTTGTAGCGCAAGCTTGCACCATAATCGTTGCGAGCAAAATCAAATTTCTTGCGCGAAAGGAGACTTTTTGTGGTCCGAATTGCATATTCCCCAACCTCTTTAGTTCGAATTGTTAGCTCTTAATACTAGCTGCTAGCTCATCTTTATTCTAACCCAGCAATACACTCGGCTAACAGCAGACGTTTTACTATATCTTAGTGACAAACGGTGCAAGCAGCAGATGCCATAAACTTCTTACTCTGGTGGCCACTCTAGATTCGTGAAGACCGAGCAACATTTTTACATGGGGTGTTTTGGGGTTTTCCGTATATACACCAAACACTTTATCCCAAAATGAAAAGAAAAATCCGAAATTAGTGTCGTGCTCCGATCGATCTATCGAATGATGAATTCTATGCATATCCGGTGTCACAATTAACACCCTTAACATCTTATCAAGCGAATCAGGCAAACGCATATTGGCATGATTAAACATCGCGCTTGCTGCTAAGAGTATTTCAAAGCTAGCCACTGCAAACGAAGATATCCCCAAGCTAATAATCAACATAGCCTTATACGCCAAAGACACAAATATCTCTGCTGGATGAAAACGAACGGCTGTACTAGCGTCAACACAAATATCAAGGTGATGAACTCGATGAATACGCCATAGCCATCCTATCTTGTGGCTTGCCCAGTGCTGCAACCAAATCGCAAGATCAAGAAAAACAATAGACAATATAATCTCGAAAATTCCGTTTAAACCGAGAAAGGGCCATGCACCCCACAAACGAACCTCTGCAAACAATGCCACTAAAACCAAACCACCTGGCACTAATAATCGAGCCAACCCCCAATTTATTCCACCCAAAAATAAGTTTGCTCCAACCCTTCTAAAGGTCGCATCTGCAGAGCCTCTCCGTAGCCATATTCTTTCCATAGAAAACATTAATAATAGCCATGTAAGCAGCCCTATCGTCAAGAGCATCTTTAATTTATTCTGTTAAAGAAAGCAATCACCACTAAATACCCTCAAGTGCTACATGTGAATAATAATCGACTTTTACTCATTCCTTGGTCTTCTGTTCGATCCAGTTTACCAGCGGCTTCCATGTCTCAACATCTTGCTTTACCGTAGAAGGCGTCATATCGAAAATCCCTAAGCCTTCCCTGCCCACGTGCACATAATTTTGCGATGCTCTAAGTTTGGCCAAAAACGGTATATCCGCGTTCTCAAGAAAGTTTTCCAATAATGCAGATGATTTATAGCTGGCTTGCATCCTGTTTCCAACCACCGCTATTTTTACAGGTTTGTGTCTGACTTTAACCTTAATCAACAAATCGGCTATGAATTTCGCCGTTGCACGCATATCGATTGCTGACGGTAGCACCGGAATCAATACAACATCAACGATGTTAATTAGTTTGGAAACCGACGCCAACGAAACTTTTGCAGGAGAATCGTAAATGACTCGACGTAAATCTTGTGGCAAATCAATTTTCCTCTTTAATCCATAGAAACCTTGGATTGTACTGGCACTTTCTGGGCGAGACTTTAACCAGTCTGTCGAAGATTTCTGAGAGTCAAGATCAACCAACCCAACAGGAACATCCCAGACTGCATAAAAAGACGCTAGATTAGTCGCTAACGTCGTTTTACCTGACCCTCCTTTTGGATTGACAACTAATATTGATCGCATGCTACCCCCCTATTGGCGCCACCGGTCACTTATACCAAAATTCATCACAACTACTTACTAAATTGCTGGCATTCCCAATAGAAATGCCAGCCACATGCTAAAACCAAACCAGGCGTTATTCTTAAATGCCAAAAAACACGAGACTCTCTCACGATCGCGGATCAACCACTGCTGATATACAAATGTCGTAGCAGCAAAAATTAGCAGCGCGAAGTATACCTGTGACGCTCCCAGAATAATCCCAATACCAACGAACAAGGACACACATAAAAACTGCCAAACACCAATTACCCACCGGTCATTGTTCCCCAACAGAATGGCCGTAGAGTACACCCCAATTTTAGTATCATCTAGCCGGTCAGACATAGCATATTGTGTGTCGTAAACCAGCACCCATAACATATTTGTTAGCCACAACAGAGAGATAGTCAAATCGATCTCATGCCCATACGCCACCCACGCCATCGGAATCCCCATCGAGAAAGCAACACTTAATACTAATTGTGGCGCCGAAAAAAAACGCTTGAATCTCGGGTAAATCAAAGTAACCAATACCGCAAAAATAGCCCAAACCCACGTGCGGCTCGGCAGCAGCAGTAATAACCCTAGCGCTAAACAACCTAATACTATAGCTAATGCGACAGCCAATCCCATGCTTATATCACCGGCAACCAGTGGGCGATCCTGTGTGCGAGCAACATGACCGTCAATATCTCGATCAGTGATATCGTTAATAACACAACCGGCCGATCTCGTAACAAACACTCCAGCAATAAAAATTATCACCAAATCTGGATTCGGGAATCCCTCCCCTGCTATCCACAAGGCCCATAAGGTTGGAGCCAACAACAGCAGGCTTCCAATCGGCTTGTCCAGTCTCATTAACCGCGCGCAAGCACCCAGCGTTTTAATCAATCCCGAGTGACTTAAAATACTAGACATTGCCATATACGTCGCGATGCCCGAGCCATCGATCAATTAAAGGTTCAATTAGCTCTCGATGTTCCTGCAATAGTTCGCTACCGACTTTCTCAACTGTAGCTAACCAATGTTGATCTCTAACAACATTGGCAATTCGCAAGCCTAATTCACCGGTCTGGCGCGTACCGAGCATTTCACCTGGCCCTCGCATTTCCAAATCTTTTCGTGCAATTTCGAACCCATCATTTGTTTCGCGCATTAAGGCTAAGCGCTGCTTGGCATTTTGACCAAGCGTACCGTGATACATCAACAAACAAACCGATTTTCTATTACCACGACCGACTCGCCCTCGAAGCTGATGCAGTTGAGATAAACCAAGGCGCTCTGCATTTTCGATCACCATCAAACTGGCATTGGGCACATCTACACCGACTTCAATAACGGTTGTTGCAACCAACAAT
>DNHK01000385.1 GCA_003485905.1 Gammaproteobacteria bacterium
CCCGGCCAGTCCATGCATATGCTTCTTTCAGTATCATACAGCTCTGCTTTGAGCTGGATCATTTCGCCCATGTCCACGAACTCAAAAGGATGCGGCGTAAGCATAATTCGAGGCATGCCTTCACCTTCACAACGAGTGGCAAAATTATCCAGCATATCGAATGAACCACGGCTGGCTATGGCGGCGTCAGTATATGGCTGATTTGCCATTTGTTGGCCCCAGTAAATCCCATTTGGTGAACTCCAGACCCGAAAAATGCCTTTATCTTCAGATGCTGCATCAACCACTTTATCCGGCTCACCAGTAACCAAAGTCGCCTCATCAGAAAACATCGGAGCTTGCTTTTCCCAAAGCAAGACTTCTATGCCACCGGGCAACAGCATATTTGCGCCCTCCAAGGCAAACTCATCCCTGGAGGATCGAAAACCAATAACCTTTACCTGAGCATTCAGGGGAAAAGATTCTTCCGTTAATCCCCTTCTCAAATAATTGAATATTGAATTCCCCTCAATCTTCCATAGAATTTCTTCGCCGGACGCTGCTTTGCCTTTGACTACAAACACACTATGCGGATTTCGCCATCCGACTTCTACTAGCTCACCAGCGATCTCAACCATCTCATCGGTATAAAATGCAGAAGAGTGATGCGCGCCTGCTGGCTGCGTTAAACCGACAACGCAGAGCAGCACTATTAAACAACTATTTTTTATACCAAGGCTTGCAAGCGTCATACATGTAGTCCTGAAAAGTTTAGTCCCAAAAGGCATTAGTACTGAATGACTAAGTAATGGAAAACCCTAGTACTGCAGAAACTTCCCTTGCAAAGAATCCGCTGGATACTCGGACAATTCAATACGGTGCCCGTTTAATTCAGTAACATTGGACAAGATCGCTTTAGTTCCACCACTTCGGATTTCAGATACGTCGGCACCAAGCCCTACAAACCTTTCCCTAACGGCTTCCATATTCGCAACCTGTAATCCAAAATGATTAATGCCCGCAGGACGATTTTCATTTTCTGGCTGTAGCTCAACAAAGGTGTCCGCGCTAATTTGCATATACACAAGCGCCGTTTCGCCCGCCGGATTAGTCACCCTAAACGCTTCTGGAAACCCAAGAGTAGCTTCGTAGTAGCTTACTGCTTCTTCTAAATCGGGCACACTAATCCCAACGTGGTTCAGCTTAAATTCACCATCACCCGGCGCAACTGCGCTTCCCTGGGATTGAGCAACGGCTAACTGCACAGCAAAACCGAATACGGCACCACCAACGAACAAATACAATCCTCGCATACTAACTACCCCCCAAAATTACTAGATTAAAATCTGTACTCTTTAGAGTTGAATGTTAGCGATACTAATACACAACCCTGACAAAACTATACTACCCTACGTATTCCGACGCTTATATTAATCGGACTCGCTTTGAAGCTCTACGCTAGGTGGCGTTCAATGAGCAGATGTAAGTGCCACCGCACAGCACGGCATGTGATTATTCATACAACCAATTAGAGTTTGACCCAGCTGAGACCTTGTATCGACCAGGCCCGGTGAAAAATAGCGCAGCACTGATAAACCAATAAATTAACTGGGTCTCGATGGAGACCGCTCCCTGAGGAGTCAAACTTACACCGGTTCTTACCTCAATATAAACCACTACTGTCATAGTGACGAACAATGTAAGCGCTGACAGTCGAGTGAATAAGCCGAGCACAATTAATATCGGCGCTACAAACTCCGATACGTAGGCAAAATACATTGAGAAACCCGGTAAACCGTGTGATGCCATCCTCGCCATCGGGGTATCAATACCATGCACAACTTTGTGCCAACCGTGAAAGAGAATAAGAACGCCAAACATTACCCGAATAAGTAATAGCCCTTTATCTGCATCTGTCCAAGCATTTTTCTCGCTAGCCATGAATTCACTTTACTCCCATTGGTTACTTGCAGGTATATGTAGTATTAAAGCCCGAGAAAAATATCTTAATACACCTTTATTTGCAACGAATCACTCTACGTAACAGATTCGCACTTCTTGTGAACCCTTAATTTAAATCGAAATGATAAAACTACTGTTTAATTCAACCCATTAGAATTAAGCGGGGCGTTTCGCGGTCATCGTCGTACCAAAGTCCGCATATTCACCAGCGCCCAATCTTGCCAATGGTTGAATTGCATTGGCATCGATAATCATTCGGCCTTTCTCATCGATTTCTACACATTCATCGTCAATATAAATTTCGCGTACCTCGGCAAATAATAGGGAGTCTCCTTTATTTCCAATAGTCTGAATCTCATACCGATCACAAAAGAACGCTACTTTACACTCGGTAATTCGCGGAACCGGAAATCCATCCACCAATGCTGTTTTTAGCCCAATTTTATCGAGCTCTGAAACACACGGGGGCAATGTCGCAGCAGACTGGTTCAACTCGTTCAATTGATCACAACTCGCAATGTGAATCACAAACTGCGATCTAGTTTTAATATTGCGGATAGTGTCTTTATCGCGCCCGTCCTTTTGCTTACCTATGGATACCATCAATAAAGGGGGATCACTGCACACGGCGTTAAAATATGAAAAAGGAGCGAGGTTGTGGCTGCAATCTTCATTTTCAGTAAGGACCCAGGCCACAGGTCGCGGTAATACCGTTTGGGTCAAGGTAAAATAGGTCTCTGAAGTCGAGAGTTGGTTTAATTCGATCTGCATAGGATGTGCACTTTAATCTGACCCAAGCTACATTATAAAAATAGCCTATAAAAAAGCCAACGTGCAAATATTTAGAATCAATATTTACGCGTCGGCCTGGATAAATTCAATAGCAGCTGACGCCGCGAGAGCGGATGACCTAGAATTCCTTGGTTAGCATGTTGTACATATCATTTATGTTCGAGGCACGGAACTCATCTTAGCTAATCCAATCGGCATACTCTTCCATATGAATAGCCTCTTGTAACTGCTCATTAGATTGACCCGCAGCAATTCCCGCCGCCACTTGATCGCGCAACTTTTCTATATATTCACGAAACAAGGTTACAAAGTTTGCTTCCGCATAATTTCCATGCCCACCAACCGCAGTATCAAATGCTTGCGCTTCAACAATTTCGATACCTTCAATCCAGGTTTCTATTGGCTGATCGCCCTGAATAAATCGAGGTGGCCGTTGAATACTAATGAAATCAACCATAAACCCTACCCGATCTTCCGAAAACACAATCACGCTCATATCGTCTGTATGAGTATGAACGCCAGTAAACACCATTTCGACGGTTTTACCACCGAGTGTCACGCTCATTTTCTCGGCGTAGGTGATGTCTGGCTTACGCACTTCATTTAAAGGTCCACGCGTGGCTTCGGCTCCGGACAGACTTCCATTACTGTCATAATCATATAAGTCAAAGTTACTCGCATAAGCGCCCTCTGCTTCCGCCCTTTCAATTTGCCCATTACCATCGGCATCCAGATCAACTGCGCCCCTTGGCAGCGGCGTGCCTGCCGATGGCAACGCTAATTGCGTAAGCATATTTTCGTGGCCTACGAAAGTTGCTGTATCCGCAAAAACAGCACCACCTGAAGCGTGATCCCAATGGTGGTGGCTATAAAGTACAAATCGAACGGGGACCCCAAAACGCTCAGCTATTTCCTGTTTTAACCTGGTGGCAAAGCCGGCGTTAATCGGGTCCGCTAGAATGACGCCTTCTTCGGTTAATAGCAGCGCGGTTCGGTGGGAGTTATTTGCCGCTCGGTAGACGTTCTCTGATATCTGTTCAAAAATAAATTCCGCTTGTTCCTGCGCCCAACTGTTTAATGAAAAAATTGTTAAAATCGAAATACTGCATAATTTCAAATTGAAGTTAATTCGCGTCATCATTTTTCTCCTGTTGTTTCATCGAACCTAATTGGATTTCCAGTCATCTATGTCTCAACCGGCTAAGTTAATGCAAACAAGCCTAATATCATGACT
>DNHK01000014.1 GCA_003485905.1 Gammaproteobacteria bacterium
ATACTTTTTTATGCACTACCGGCAACCATAACTACGGCTTAAATCAATGAGATTTAAGTAAATTATGCATTGAATCAAGTCGGTGTGCGCGGTAGCGTTCCATCATGAATTTAACAATCATGCGGTAACACTACTATGAACTTGGAGAAGGTTGTATTTGGTTTCTTTATTTTGCTCGCACTAACCGTCAACTTTAGCTTTTTTGTTGGGGAAATAGACAACCCAGCCCATCACCACCATTACGAACTCTATGCTGCCCTGGTTATCAGCCTGATCACCACGGTTCTAAAATTTGGAGATAGATCCCAAATGGGTGCGATATTGGTAGCATCTAGCCTGGTTGCCGACCTTCAACTCATAGCCGCCGTAATTGTTTGGGGTACGGCCACCGCCAGCGATGGTTCGATTAGCCCTGACACTATGGCAAGCATTGTATCGCTATCTGGCGGAGCCTTGGTCGCGAATACGGTCTCGGTTATTTTACTCGTGGTCGAGACACTACTTTTTAGGCGATAGTTTTACGCCTCGCACACGAACTTCTAACACCATACTAATAGCTAAATGAGCAGCGTAATTTTTATCTTTCTGCGCCGTATGCGCTTGCCTCTAATAGTTCTTATATTAGTTTATGCGCTTGCAGCCCTTGGACTCACGCTCGTCCCCGGCCAAGATAACAATGGGGACTTACACTACTTAAGTTTTTTTCACGCGTTTTATTTTGTAAGTTTTATGGGCTCCACCATTGGATTTGGCGAGATCCCGTACCCGTTCACGGACCCACAACGCGCTTGGGTTCTGGTAAGTATTTACACATCTGTGATCGCATGGCTTTTTACAATAGGCTCGTTACTAACGTTATTTCAAGACCCGGCTTTTAAACGGGCAATTACGTTTCAGGCATTCCGAAACAAGGTAAAAAGACAACGCGAAAATTTCTGGATTATTTGTGGCCTTGGCACAACCGGTCACGCCCTAATGGAGCGCCTGATCGACAATAATATCAATGTTGTTGTTATCGATTCCAAACAGAGCTCATTGGACGCGCTTGAACTAGCAGACTATGGCGGTAGAGTGCCTGCTCTATTGGCTGATATGACAATCCCGGAAAACCTGGTAGCCGCAGGCATTGGACATAAAGACTGCACCGGAGTTATATCACTTGCTAGCGATGATAACGCCAACTTAAAGGTAGCCGTGGTGGCAAATCAATTGCAGGATAACCCCAACCTGACGGTAATTTGCCGCTCCGAAAGTGAAGATGCTACTCGCAATATGAAATCTTTCGGCACCAATGTCGTATTAAACCCATTTGAAACCTTCGCTAATCAATTTGGGCTTGCGATTCACGATCACCAACTATATACCCTGGGTCAATGGTTAACCGACAACGGTGAAACAACTCTTAGCGAAGACAAAGCACCTCCGGCAGGTCACTGGATTATCTGTGGCTACGGTCGACTTGGAAAATCACTGGAAGCTATACTAAAAAAACGACAAATCGATGTCACGGTAGTAGATCCCGAACCAGAAAGCCATCAGGCACCAAGATCCTGCGTCGTAGGTCGAGGTACAGAGGCTGAGACACTAATTAAAGCGGACTTGGCTAGTGCTAGCGGAATCGTTGCGGCGACATCTGATGATTCGGATAACTTATCAATAGTAATGACAGCAAAAGAGCTACGACAAGACTTATTTACCATCGCCCGCCTAAATTCTTTCTCGAACGATGTAATATTTAGAGCAGCTGAGTTAGATCTGGTAATACGGCGCAATGAAGTTCTTGCTGACCGTATACTATCAATCGTAGACCGTCCGCTAGTTACACAGTTTCTTCGTTTAGCTCACCAATTACCGAAACATGCTATACAAAACCTAATGAGCGCCATACGAACCAATACGGGTAGTAGCAAACCGGTGAGTTGGCGGTATTCAATTAACTCTGAAAAAACCCCAGCAATTAACCAACTGCTGTCAGAAGAATACGCGATAACCGTTGAGGATCTTGTTCAACAACCAAACAAAAGCAGTATGCAAGCAATACCATTGTTACTTGTCGAAGATGGCAACACCAAACTACTTCCTGAATTAACAGATCAGGTACGGCCCAACCAACAATACTTATTTTGTGGCACGCGCAAAGCACGACGAAACAGCCTACGCCTATGTAAAGATGTAGACCTGCTCGATCAAATCCTGCATCCGGATCGCCACGCTATTCCTGTTCTACGATGGCTCTCTAACTATCCTCCGAGGAGCCAGCCAGACCGTAACGATCCTAGTGCTAATCCCCGCAACCCGTAATCCAAAAACTCACGCAACGACAATGAATAAATTCAGCCATTTAGATGAACGCGGCCAAGCAACTATGGTCGATATTAGCGATAAGAGTTCCACCAAACGTATAGCAATCGCAGAAAGCCTTGTTGTGCTGCCAGCGCCTGTAAGTGTCGCGATCAACAATAACGACGTGCCTAAAGGTGACGTTTTCGCAACTGCACGTATCGCTGGAATCCAAGCCGCCAAAAAATGTGCTGAACTCATACCCCTTTGCCACCCCCTGCCATTAAGCAAGGTATCGATAGACTTTGAACACCCCGACGACGGTAATATATTGGTGCGAGCCGAGTGCAGCACAACCGGGAAAACTGGTGTCGAAATGGAGGCGCTAACCGCCGCATCTGTTGCGGCACTTACTATTTATGATATGTGTAAAGGTATAGACAAAGGCATGGAAATTCGTCGTACGCGCTTATTAAGCAAATCTGGCGGAAAATCAGGCAACTGGATTGCAGGTGATTAAAACTCAATAAACTATGATGGCTTTATATTAGCTAGCACCTTAGATAAGTCTTCCGGCGTATCAATATCGAGTAATACGCCGGAATCATTGACCTCGATATATTCGACCTGAGCTTTCTCATTCCCAAAAAGCATTGCTCCCCCTTGATCACCATCTAACTTGGCAAGCTTCTCAAACCAGCAACGGGCAAATATTACCGGGTGACCACGCTTGCCTTGAAATGTTGGTGCCCAAATATTGGCATGCCCAGATGCGCTTTTAAGAATCAGCAAGCTCAACGTTTCGGGCTTCACCAGAGGCATATCACCTAATGCAACGAGCACACGTTCAGTATCAGGAGATAAATTAGCAACTGCCAATGCAATAGAACCACCCATACCAGCCTCAGAATTTGCATTGCGAAGCGCATTTACATCTTTAGGTAGTTGAAGATCGTCCAAGCCCCAACG
>DNHK01000379.1 GCA_003485905.1 Gammaproteobacteria bacterium
ACCCTTGATAAACCGCAGTTTTGAAGCACTGCGTGGCGCAAAGCAGGCCATCATGCATCTGTATAACTCAACCTCTACGGTGCAACGCGAGCAAGTTTTCAAACTATCGCGTGAGGAAATAAAACAGATCGCAGTTAACGGTGCGACCTGGGTAAAAACCGCGGCCGGCAAGTTTCCAGATACACAATGGCAATTTCAATACTCACCGGAAAGCTTTACCGGTACTGAATTGGATTATGCCGTCGAAGTTTGTTATGCGGTTGGTGAGGTTTGGCAGCCTACACCAGAGCATAAAATAATATTCAACTTACCTGCTACTGTTGAGGTAGCGACACCCAATGTGTACGCAGATCAAATTGAGTGGTTTTGCGATAACATCGAAAAACGAGACTCAATAATTATTAGTTTACATACTCATAATGATCGCGGCTGCGGGGTTGCAGCTTCTGAATTGGGTGTATTAGCTGGTGCCGACCGTGTCGAAGGTACCTTGCTAGGCAATGGAGAGCGCACTGGCAATATGGATATTGTCACTATGGGCATGAATTTGTACAGCCAGGGTGTTGAGCCGAGGCTAGATTTCTCACACATGGATCAAATCATTCATGTAGTCGAATCCTGCACCCAGCTCAAAGTTCATCCCCGCCACCCATATGCTGGGGAATTAGTGTTTGCCGCATTTTCAGGGAGCCACCAAGATGCAATTAACAAATGCCTTGCGATGCATAAGGATGGGGAGCCATGGGAAGTCGCTTATCTGCCAATCGACCCGCGTGACCTAGGCCGAAACTATCAAGAAGTTATCCGCATTAATTCGCAATCCGGCAAAGGCGGAGTTGCCTATATATTGGATCAAGAGCATGGCATTAAGATGCCACGCTGGTTACAAGTTGATTTTAGCCGGGTAGTGCAACGCGAAGCAGAAAGGACAGAGACAGAAGTTAATGGCAAGCAGTTATATGGATTGTTTAGTGACACCTACTTGCTCAGCAAAGAGCCTACTTCCCGCGCAACAAATAGTATGTGTATAGAAAGCTACCAAGTGAGCCGAGCAGATGGTCTTGATACTGTAAATGCGCTAATTACGCAGGGTAACCATGAGCATCAAATTATTGGCTCGGGCCGCGGCGCGCTAGAAGCCTTTATGGACGGGCTCAGCCTACATTTGGGAATAAGATTTGTGATCATCGATTATAGCGAACACACCTTAGGCAAAAATGAAGGTTCCGAAGCCATGGCCTACGTGCAAATCAGTATTGAGAATCAACGCCTATGCGGTGTGGGGCAAAGCCGCGATATTTTGAATGCAAGCGTAAACGCGGTGTTAAGTGCGGTGACACGATCTGGTATAACAAGTATCAAACAAGAGCTTAAGTTTGGAACCTAGCCAAAACCACTTAGATAAATTGGGCGGCTTTAAAGATAATCCACATCAAATTAGATGATCTACATCAAGATTTATCTTCAGTATAAATCGTAAGCTTGGCACCAAGTTTGCGCGCTTTCTTTAGACCTCGATTTTTAGGTCTTACGTATGATCAATGAACCGTAAATGTATCAAATTGTTGTAATTCACACACGAGATTGCAGTGCTTGTATAGCGGTGGCATAGTAATGGCCATCAATAAATTAGCGAGGAATCGACCATGCTGCGACCGTTTTTGATCACCTCATTTCTACTAGCAAGCCTCTGCATTCCCACCAGCGCACACCACTCTTTTCCAGCCAGCTACGAAATGGAACAGACCGTGGTGCTTGATGGAATTGTCGAAGGTTGGCTATGGCGTAACCCGCACCCATTCATCTTTTTGAATGTTAAGGACGAATCCGGGAAAGACGTTACCTGGCATGTCGAATTTGCGAACGCAACAGCAATGGCACTTAGAGGACTTACTCCCGAATCGTTCGAAAAAGGAGATCGCCTGCTGGTTAGTGGAAACCCAGGACTCGAAGGTCGTACTGCTTTGCACTATCACGGACTTTGGAGACCCGCCGATGACTTTGAATTCGGCAACACTGAGGAGATAGAGCGTTAGTCCGCTCCTAGATTAAACCTATGAAAGCCATTCAGATAAAATCTTCAGTTAAATATAGCCAAACCCCATCAATAGTAGTTTCTTTTATTAGCCTACTACTGTCTAGCAACCTTTGGGCCCAGGCGGATTTCACCGGGTATTGGGAAAGCATAATGCACGAAGATACCCTATTTCGAACCGCTGGACCGCCAATCGGAGAGTACATCGGATTACCAATAAACGATGCTGCAAAAGCAATTGCAGAAAAGTGGGACCCAAACGATGGTTATAAACCTGAAAACCAATGCAAAATGCATGGTGCGGCCTACATTATGCGCAGTCCCATTCGTATTTTTATTGAGAATGAAGATGACGCAACCATAAGCATTAAAATTGAATTAGAAATGGGGCGCGAACGGAAAATTTATTTGGACGGACGTACTGCCCCAGAAGGACCTCCGACGGATATGGGGCATTCTGTCGGAGTTTGGGAGGGGGACATGCTGACAGTAACAACCACCAATATGACAGAAAAGTATGTGCGCCGTAATGGAGTCCCAAATAGCGAACAAGCGGTAATGACCGAACATTTTGTAAGGCACAGTGATTACATCACCCTAATAAGCATTATTGAAGACCCTGTGTATTTAACTGAACCATTAGTCAGGAGCGTTAGTTACCGGAAACGCAATGACGAATTTAAGTGGGTTCGCTACGACTGCGAGGTCTACGAATGGCCAGGCGGGATGCCTGGCGCCCCCGTTGAATAACGCTGAATCAAGAACGCCAAAATAGAGTTTATCCGGGCAATAATTAATCTTTTTATGCCTTGATTTCTTCCACCCAAACCTCGAAAATATCGCCCGCGAAGCTACCGCATTCCTAAATCTACCTAAGACTCAATGTTACTTATAAACCTAATGCCGCTAACTCACTCTTTCTACAAAAAACACCTTAGTCTACAGTGTGTAACTTCGTCGAACTATCGACGTAAAACATTACTGCTCGTATTGGCGGCAACACTATTAGGGAGTCCCGCATTTTCCCAAGAGCAAGAGAGTTCAACGGTGATTTACGACACTGAATATTTTACTCAGTTTAACGCGGTTTCTCTGGCGGACATGATCCGTAATATTCCGGGTGGTCTTTCGGTACTAGGCGGCAATGGCGGTGGTAACAATAATACTCGAGGGTTAGGAGCAAACGATACACCCATCTTAATCGATGGCCGCCGTATGGCAGGTAAATCTAATGATATGTCGACCATGCTGGCAAGAATTCTTGCATCACAGGTGGAACGAATAGAGCTTATACGCGGTAATGCTCAAGGCTTGGATATACGTAATGAAGGTATCATTTTCAATGTTGTTTTGCGCCAAACGACAGAGAGCTCTAGCTCCAGTTTTGTGCAATCGGGAGTCCAACAAGTATCGGGAACCTCAGCCATGCCGGAATTTCTTATGTCTCATTCCCGACAGCGAGATCAGCTTGAGTATGTCCTAAGCTACGAATATGACACACGGCCTCGCTTTAAAACGGTTGCTGAAGACATTTTATCAGGCGATCGAACGCCAAGGCAGTTTCGTTTGCTAACTAGAGATGAACGCCAAGCCGCTCATATTGTTACCGGCACTCTAGCTTATGAGTTTGCCAACGGCACAACCATTTCACTTAATGGCCTTTACTCTGAAGAAGACGAGCAAGAAGATAGAGCAGAAGACCAATTTATGGTCAATCCCTCCGGTGGCCCCCTAGATTTATTCGCTGTTGAAAACGGCTTTATCGATGAGACTGCAAGCTTGTTAGAACTTGGTGCCGACCTAGAATTTGACGTGGGTAATATTGGAAGGTTAAAGACCCTTTTTGTGTACAACCGAGCCGACAGTGACGAGACTATTAATCAGGACACAATTTCCAACGGAATTACCACACCGTTTTTTTCAAGCTATTCGCAGTTTGAAAATGGAGAAACTATCGTCCGTTCAACAATGAATAGTAGCTTTGGCAAACATACTCTCGAATATGGTGCCGAGGCAGCCTTTAATACTTTGGATGCAACATTTTCATTTGATAACGACCCTTTTCAAAATGCTATTGTGGAAGAAGATCGTTACGAAGTGTTTGTAACATATAGTACGGATTTAAACGAAAAACTAAGCTTACAGTCTACTCTTACCGGCGAATTTTCAACAATCTTTCAGGATAGAGAAGGAGAAACTAATTCGAGAAGTTTTGAATTTTTAAAGCCTCGTGTTGAATTACGCTATGACCTCACACCATCTGATCAGTTTCGAGTACTAGTTGAGCGTACCGTTAGCCAACTTGATCTGGAAGATTTCGTCGCAAGCAGACTTGTTGATGACGATATGACCAACTTTGGTAATCCAAATCTGCAGCCTGAATCTACTTGGACAGCATCCGTAGGGTACGAACGGCGATTCGCCAATGATGGTGGGGCATGGAAATTAACTGCTTACTACAATAAGATATCAAACCATATCGATAAAATCCTTATTGGTGATTTTAACGATGCTTCATCCGGAACGGGAAACATAGGTGATGCCGACCGTTTAGGTTTCGACTCAGTCCTTAATATTCGGTTTGGCTTTTTGGGGATACCCACTGCTGTATTAACCTTCACATATCAGTATAAAAATACTGAAACCACAGATCCGTTTACCGGCGAGACTCGCCAAATAAAGAATAACAACCCACATCGTTTCCAAATTGATTATCGTCACGATTTAGAAAACACTAAAATCGCCTGGGGTTGGAGCGCGCATCGTAACAGCGGTCTGCGCCTGCGCCAAGATGTAGCATTACGTGAGACAACCGTATATACCAATCATCTGTCTATATTCGGTGAATATAATTTCACCCCGGCCATTAAAGCGAGGGCTGAAGCAAACCATGTACATGGCGACCAACGTACCTTCGATAAAACATTTTACCAAGGTCATATCGCCAATAACGTGATTAGACGCATCGACGTTCAGCGAGATAACTACAGCCCTGACTTCCTACTCAGTCTACAAGCGACTTTTTAACGACCTAAACAAAACCGAGTGTTGAGTATTTGCTTTGGAAAGAGCGTTAAACACTCTATTTGTGTACGCTAATAGTAGGTCACTAACTTTTAATTTTGAAAACACGTTCCGCATTGCCGCCATATACCAAGGCTTTGTCCGCGTGAGAAATATCCGCAGCGTTCAGCCATTTAGTGTCTCGTTCGTATGAACCGAATGGGTAATCTACTGCAAACATGACCTTATCAGCGCCTAATACCTCAATTGTAAACTTGAGCGCTGGATCCCACGACATACCGCTGGTTGTCATAATAAAGTTGTCACGAATATATTCACTAGGCTTGCGCTTGATTGTTGCCGCGGTGGTCGGCAGTCCACCGATGGTGTCCAATCTATGCATCCAAAATGGCAAGCCTTCTCCCATATGCCCCAGTACAATTTTAAGGTCAGGGAACTGATCAAACACACCGGCCATTA
>DNHK01000242.1 GCA_003485905.1 Gammaproteobacteria bacterium
TGGCACAGGTTGGCGCCGCGGCAGCATTTGGTGATACCGCCTATTTTGACAAGACTCGAAACAAAGTTATCGCTACCCGTGAGAGTTTTCGAGCCAGAATATTAATGGCAGGTTATGACGTTGTTCCTTCGAAGGCGAATTTCTTGCTAGTTCGTCACCCGTTTTTGAACGGCGCAGATTTTGCTCATCAATTGCGGTTGCGTGGCATTTTGGTTCGGCATCTGTCAGGCGAAAAGCTGTTACTTTATGTTCGTATAAGTATTGGTACAGATGAGCAAATGGATCATGTCGTCGAAGTGTTTCTAAACTTAATTAGCCAATTGAATGACGGGTAAGCTTGAAGCACGCGCACTGCTGGAGCAGCGTGCAAGTAGTGGTGATTTTGATGGCTCGAAAGTAGATCAATTATTAGAGTTTTTATCGCTACTGCGACAATGGAATGGTACACATAATTTGACCTCAATTTTAGAGTGGCCCGAAATGGTGGAGCTACATTTATTAGATGCTTTGACATTAAAGCCATTCGTTCAGGGGAGCTCGATACTGGATGTAGGTAGCGGTGCCGGAATACCGTGCATACCCCTGGCTATAGTATCCAGCGAGCTGCAAGTTCACTCGGTCGATAGCAGAAGAAAAAAAATACAATTTCAATTATTAACGAAGCACAAATTAGGCATAAAAAACTTCTTTCCGATTCACAGTCGAGTCGAGGAATACCCGTCAATGGAAAAATTTGATACCCTCGCGTGCCGCGCATTTTCGTCGCTTGAAAAGTTTGTGGTAAGCAGTATCAAGTTGTGCAGCCCAAACGGTAGATTGCTTGCAATGAAAGGAGCTTATCCGGCCGAAGAGCTGGAACAATTGAATTCTGACATTGTTGATGTAGTAGCTGTTCATGAGTTACGCATTCCGGGTCGTGATTCGACGCAAAGGCACCTGGTTGAGATGAAGCCTGCAAATTGAAAGCAAAACAGAATGAATAGAAAAAGACAGGTATGAGCAAGCAAGCAAGAGTAATTGCCATTACCAACCAGAAGGGGGGGGTTGGAAAAACCACGACAGCAATTAATTTGGCTGCGACTTTGGCCAGAGCAAAGAAACGAGTGTTGATGGTAGACCTGGATCCGCAGGGTAACGGTAGTGTTGGTCTTGGTGCCGAACCCGACCCTGTGGGAAATACGATTTATCCTGTTTTGTTGGAACAGCAAGAAATAGTTGAAGTTATAACTAAAACGGATTCTGGTGTTGATGTGGTAGCCGCAAATGGCGATCTTGCTGGCGCGCAGGTCGAATTACTACATGAAATTGGTCGAGAGATGAGACTTAAAACGGTTCTTAGTCCCATACTAGGGGAGTACGACTATATTTTCATCGATTGTCCGCCGGCGCTGAATGTGTTGACCGTTAATGCTTTGGTTTCTGCCAAAAGTGTGCTGATTCCAATGCAGTGTGAGTATTTTGCACTTGAAGGATTAAGCTCGCTGGTGGCTACTGTGCGCAAAATTAGAGCGACATTAAATCCGCGTCTAAAAATTGACGGGTTGGTCCGGACCATGTTTGATGGCCGCAATAGTTTAGCCAATGAAGTGTCCAATCAACTATTTAGTCATTTCGGTTCTACAGTTTACGACACGATTATCCCCCGCAATGTTCGTTTAGCGGAGGCGCCTAGTCATGGAAAACCAGTTATTATGTATGACCCGTCTTCCAAGGGGGCGAAGGCGTACATTCGTCTTGCAAAAGAGTTTAAGGCTAGAGAGGCTAAAAAAGCATGAGTTCAAACACAAAAAGGTTGGGTAGAGGACTGGATGTTCTATTGGGAGACCTATCAGGCGGTGCAGTAGATGGTGAGTTGAAAACTCTAGCAATAGAGAATATACAGCGGGGGCAATATCAGCCGCGCACACAAATGAACAAAGAGTCTCTGCAGGAACTGGCAGATTCAATTCGATCGCAAGGGATACTGCAGCCGATCATTGTCCGGCCACTTGGGGAGGAGATGTTTGAAATTATTGCTGGTGAGCGGCGTTGGCGGGCTGCTCAACTTGCTGAACTGGCGGTTGTACCAGTTCTGGTCAAGGAGATTCCAGACGAGGCGACGCTAGCTATCGCACTAATTGAAAACATACAAAGAGAAAACCTTAGTCCGATAGAAGAGGCTGTTGGTTTACAGCGGTTGGTTGACGAGTTCGACCTTACGCATGAAAAAGCTGCTGGTCTAGTCGGTCGATCGCGAGTTGCTGTGAGTAATTTATTGCGACTGCTGTCGTTAAGCGGTATTGCTCGAGA
Organism: Gammaproteobacteria bacterium; assembly: GCA_003485905.1. Taxonomy (GTDB): domain Bacteria; phylum Pseudomonadota; class Gammaproteobacteria; order Arenicellales; family Arenicellaceae; genus UBA10349. The sequence continues at coordinate 2,290 of DNHK01000242.1, forward strand.
CCTACTGGAGCAAGGTAAAATCGAAATGGGCCACGCTCGAGCATTGCTAGCTTTACCGTTGAGTGATCAAGATATTGCTGCTCAAGATATATTCGCCAAACAGCTGTCAGTGCGCCAGGCAGAACAGCTGGTGAGGGAGTACGATAAAAAAGCCACCTCCAAGAAAGCAAGCCCTAAAGTAGACGCTAATTTGAGTAGATTGCAGCAAACGTTATCGGAAATTCTTGGTGCAAAGGTGAGTCTGCAGGGGCAAGGAGAAAAGGGTAAATTGGTGATCAACTACAGTAGCCTAGAGCAGTTAGACGGAGTTTTGGAGAAGCTGGGTTATACGGATAATTAGAGAAATTATTCACGGTATTTTTGTTCAAATTCAACATGCATTTTGACTGTTGACCATCAGATAACTGCGCACTATACTCGCGACCCCGAAATCGCCGATTTATCGGCTATATCTGGTTTGACGAGATTAATGTCTGGGATACAACGCGGTTTATTCCGTTGATCAAAAAAGGCATGGTCGAAGGTGCTCAAAGGTGCTTGGTAGCACAGTTAATAATTACTTCTATAGCGGCAGGTGGGCTGTGCTTGGTGTATGGGGTTGAGTTTTTACAGGCCTCAATTTATGGCGGGCTGTTGGGAATGTTAAATACGTTCATTCTCGCGCGGCGGGTCAATCGCGGAATAGCCGCGGAAGACTTGTTGTTTCATGCTCGATTAGGGCAGTTTGAACGATTGGCAGTAACGATTGTTTTTTTAGTGTTGGCTTTTTTACGGCTGGATTTATTGCCGTTACCATTAATATTGACGCTGTCTCTGACGTACCTAGGATATTTTTTTACTGATAAGTAAACGAAAAGATATAGAGATGTAAAGTTAACACTTATTAGTTTGTGTTTAGCTTATTTCATCATTGTAGATAAAACATTTAAATTGAAAGTGCTCAAAGGAAACAGCTGACGTGGCGACTGAAACACAAACAGCCAGTGAATATATAAAACATCACTTAACAAACCTCACCTATGGACAGCATAGTGACGGTAGTTGGGGGTTGGCGCATAGTGCTGAAGAGGCTGCTGAAATGGGCTTTTACGCGATTCACGTTGACACGCTGTTTTTTTCTATCATTTTGGGGCTAGGCTTTCTTTTGTTGTTTGGTCGGGTGGCCAAGAATATGGTTACCGGCGTGCCGGGTGGACTGCAGAACGCGGTAGAGTCTGTGATCGATTTTGTCGATGACAATGTGAGCGAGTCGTTTAGTGGTGATAATCCACTGATCGCTCCGCTAGCACTAACGGTGTTCGTGTGGATATTGTTAATGAACACAATGGATCTTGTGCCTATTGATCTTTTACCGTGGCTAGCGAGTTTGGTGGGTGTGCACTATCTCAAGGTGGTTCCAACCACAGACCCGAATGCTACATTTGGTCTAGCGTTAGGTGTGTTTTTCTTAATGCTGTATTACAGCGTTAAAAATAAAGGGATTTTGGGCTTTATTGGTGAGCTCACCTTACATCCGTTTGAAGGAAAGAGCTTTTTTTCAAAAGCTATATTAGTAATTCCAAACCTATGTCTTGAAACACTTAGCTTAATTTCAAAACCGCTATCACATTCTTTGCGGTTGTTCGGAAACATGTATGCGGGTGAAGTTATATTTATTCTTATTGCCTTGCTATATGCCAATACAATGTCCGATTTGGCATCACTTAGTGGGGTTGCCTGGTCATTAGTTGGTGCCATGGTGCAGATGGTGTGGGCCATTTTTCATATTCTTATTATTACCCTGCAGGCCTTCATATTTATGGTGCTGACGGTGGTCTATATGGATATGGCGCACTCGACTGAGCATTAGCGGCAATTGGTGGGACATCATTTTTATTTTTTACATTCTTAATTTTAACGTTCAACAATAGACAATTTCGGAGAAAACAATGGAAACAGCTCTTCTATATATCGCTGCCAGCATTATGCTAGGTCTAGGCGCAATTGGCGCGGCACTTGGTGTCGGAAATCTCGGCGGACGATTTTTAGAGGGCGCGGCGCGCCAACCTGAGATGATCCCTTTACTTCGAACCCAGTTTTTTATCGTGATGGGTTTGGTCGATGCGTTGCCAATTATCGCGGTAGCAATTGGTCTGTATACGATATTTGCCGTCGCTTAAAGGCGCTCGTTTGTAGGAATGTGCCTGTGTTCGATCGATAGTTTTGAGCAGTAAAGCACTTCTTTTAGCGGCTTTTTTAGATAGTAAAGAGGAACCAAAATGAATATCAATATGACCCTGGTACTCCAGATGGTGGTGTTTGGCCTATTTTGGTGGTTTTCCAAAAAGTACGTTTGGGTACCCATCATGCAGGCTTTAAATGAGCGTAAAAAAGGCATTGCAGACTCGCTGTCTGCCGCAGAACGCGCTAAAACTGATCAGGAAGACGCCCAAAAGAATGCTGACAAGGTAATTACAGAAGCCAAAGATCAGGCGGCTGATATTGTCGCAAAAGCTGAAAAGCGAGGGAGTACAGTGGTTGAAGAAGCGAAGGATTCGGCGAAAGTGGAAGGCGATCGTATATTGACCGCGGCGCAAGCTGAAGTTGATCAACAAGCCAATCGTGCCCGAGAATCGCTTCGCGGTGAAGTTGCTGCTTTGGCTGCGGCTGGCGCGTCGAAGATTCTTGGGAAAGAAATAGATGCTAAGTCACATGCCAAGCTGATTGATGAGTTGGTGGGCGAGATAAAGGCCGGATAGTAATGAGTGTTTCTATTTCAATTGCCCGACCCTATGCGCAGGCTATTTTTGATCTGGCTAAAGAGGATGATGCCTATGATCAGTGGCTAGAAGGCCTATCTATGGCCGCGATCGTTGCAGAAGATGAGGCGGTTGTTGCGCTGGTTGCTGACCCGGCAGTCAGTAACGATGATTTACATGCATTGCTTGTAGATATTTGCGGTGAAAGCCTACCGAAAGGTGGGGATAATTTTTTGAAATTGTTGGTCCAAAATGATCGTGTGGAATCATTGCCTGGTATCGCCGCACAGTTTGCGGAACTGGTTGATTCGGAGCGCAGAACGGTCACTGCGGACGTAGTGTCGGCTCAGCAATTGACTGGTGAGCAACGAAAAGACCTTCTTGATGCATTGGAATCGCGCTTGGGCCGTACGGTAAGTCTTGTCGAGTCGATAGACGAATCTTTAATGGGCGGAGCAATAGTGCGCGCGGGGGACTTGGTTATAGATGGTTCTGCCTCAGGAAGGCTAGGTAAACTCGCGGCAGTATTAGCGCGGTAATATTTTAGATTCAGTTTGTATAAATAAGTTCGATATAACAGCTTAGGACGAATTAGTCATGACAACACAACTTAACCCATCTGAAATCAGCGAACTGATTAAAGACCGGATAAAGAATTTTGATGCTTCAGCAGAAGCGCGAACAGAAGGTACGGTCGTTGGTTTGACCGATGGTATTGCTTTGATTCACGGTCTAGCGGATGCGATGGCGGGTGAAATGCTTGAGTTTCCTGGAGGCGTATACGGGTTAGCGTTGAACCTTAAGCAAGACTCCGTGGGCGCTGTAATTCTCGGTGACTACAAGCATATAACAGAAGGTGACACGGTTACCTGTACAGGTCGAATTCTTGAAGTTCCGGTTGGTGAGAACTTGCTAGGTAGAGTTGTTAACTCGTTAGGCGAGCCGATAGATGGAAATGGACCCATAGATGCCGCTAGTTTTGAACCCATTGAAAAAGTTGCACCTGGTGTAATTGCACGGCAATCGGTGGATCAACCGATGCAAACTGGTTTGAAATCAATCGATGCGATGGTGCCGATTGGTCGAGGCCAACGTGAACTAATTATTGGTGACAGGCAAACAGGGAAAACAGCGGTAGCGATTGATGCGATCATTAATCAAAAAGGTACCGGCGTTAAATGCATATATGTTGCGATCGGCCAAAAGGCGTCGTCGGTTGCCAGTGTTGTGAGGCGGCTTGAAGATCATGGTGCTATGGAGCATACAATTGTTGTTGCGGCGAACGCTTCGGATTCGGCTGCGATGCAGTACATTGCTCCGTATTCAGGTTGCGCCATGGGCGAATACTTTCGTGATAAAGGTGAAGATGCCCTTATTGTTTATGATGATTTGACTAAGCAAGCTTGGGCTTACCGTCAGGTATCCTTGTTATTACGTCGCCCGCCAGGCCGTGAAGCGTATCCAGGTGATGTGTTTTATTTGCATTCCCGATTACTTGAACGAGCCGCGCGGATCAATGAGAATTATGTTGAAAAACTCACCGATGGAAAAGTAAAAGGTCGAACAGGGTCTTTGACTGCTTTGCCAATTATTGAAACCCAGGGTGGTGACGTATCTGCATTTGTACCGACTAATGTAATTTCGATTACCGACGGCCAAATATTTTTAGAATCAGATTTGTTTAATGCAGGTATCAGACCGGCAATTAACGCTGGCTTATCTGTTTCTCGAGTCGGCGGATCGGCTCAAACAAATATTATTAAAAAGTTGGGTGGAGGCGTTCGTTTGGCGCTTGCTCAATATCGTGAATTAGCAGCGTTCTCGCAATTTGCTTCGGATCTTGATGATGCTACTCGAAAGCAGCTAGAACGTGGCGAGCGAGTGATGGAGCTGATGAAGCAAAATCAGTACTCGCCTATGACAGTGTCTGGAATGGCGTTATCGCTATATGCTGTAGAGAACGGATATTTTGATGACGTTGAAGTTAATAAAATTGTTGCGTGCGAAACCGCGATGCAGGCATTCGTAAGTGATAATGCAGGCGATTTATTGAACGGAATTGAAAAATCGCCGAAGTTAACTGACGAAGTGAAAGAGCAGCTAGATGCAGCGCTTAACGATTTTAAAGCAAATGGCGCATGGTAAGCGAGGGTTAAACGATGTCAGGCGCTAAGGAAATTCGTGGCAAGATCAGAAGCGTACAGAATACGCAAAAGATCACTAAAGCCATGGAAATGGTTGCTGCGAGCAAGATGCGTAAGGCTAAGGATCGCATGCTGGCTGCTCGACCCTATGCAGAGAAAATTCGAGCAGTTGTCGCACATATGGCTCGAGCCAATTTGGAGTATCGCCATCCATTTACAGTTGAACGAGAAGTAAAACGCGTCGGCTATATAATTGTGACGTCGGACCGAGGTCTTTGCGGTGGGTTAAATACCAATTTGCTTCGGGCATTGGTTCGCGATGCGGCTGATTGGGATAGCAAGGGCGCAGAGATTGATATCGCAACGATTGGTTCAAAAGCAATTGGGTTTCTACGCCGACAAGGTGCGAATGTGGTTTCTGATGTATCGCATTTGGGGGATCACCCGAATATGGTTGACCTCCTAGGTGCTATAAAAGTCATGCTGGACGCGTATATGGACGGCAAGATTGATCGACTGTATCTAGTTTCAAATGAATTTGTGAACACAATGACTCAAGCACCCTCATTTAAGCAGGTGCTACCGTTAGAGCGTGTTGAAGCGGACGCGGAATTGTTGCCCACACACTGGGACTATCTATATGAGCCAGAGTCTAAAGTGGTGCTTGATACGGTATTAAAACGCTACGTTGAGTCTCAAATTTATCAAGGTGTAGTTGAAAATTTTGCGTGTGAGCAATCAGCGCGAATGGTGGCGATGAAAGCTGCTACAGATAATGCAGGTAATCTTATAGATGACCTGGAATTGGTTTATAACAAGGCGCGACAAGCAGCAATTACTCAGGAAATATCTGAGATTGTTGGCGGCGCGGCTGCTGTCTAAAAAGTTATTCGAAAAGGTAAAGAGGAAACTATATGAGTTCCGGAAATATTATAGAAGTGATTGGTGCGGTAGTGGATGTTCAGTTTCCGCGTGACAATGTACCCAAGATTTATGACGCGCTTATCGTCGTAGAGGCGGATTTAACTTTGGAAGTTCAGCAGCAGCTGGGTGACGGCATCGTTCGTACGATTGCCATGGGATCTAGTGACGGCATTCGACGCGGTCTTGAAACTACTAATACTGGTGGCCCGATTGCGGTCCCGGTTGGTCCGGGTACGCTTGGGCGCATTATGGATGTATTGGGCAAGCCTGTAGATGATATGGGCGAAGTGGATGCTGTTCGGTTGGATCCGATTCATCGTCCAGCACCTAGTTACGACGAGCAAGCCGCCTCACTGGAAATTCTAGAGACTGGAATTAAAGTTATTGATTTAGTAATGCCGATTGCCAAAGGAGGCAAAATCGGTTTATTTGGTGGTGCGGGTGTAGGTAAAACCGTAACACTGATGGAGCTGATTAATAATATTGCCGTACAACAAGAAGGTCTTTCGGTGTTTGCCGGAGTTGGTGAGCGAACGAGAGAGGGCAACGACTTTTATTATGAAATGAAAGAAGCTGGTGTTTTGGACAAAGTCGCAATGGTTTATGGACAGATGAATGAGCCACCAGGAAATCGTCTGCGTGTTGCTCTTTCGGGCTTGACCATGGCGGAGTATTTTCGTGATGAAGGTCGTGACATATTGATGTTTGTTGATAATATTTACCGCTACACACTAGCCGGTACCGAAGTTTCAGCATTGTTAGGTCGTATGCCGTCAGCGGTAGGGTATCAGCCTACATTAGCCGAAGAGATGGGCGCGCTTCAAGAGCGAATCACGTCAACGAAAACAGGTTCAATCACTTCGTTTCAGGCCGTATATGTGCCGGCAGATGATTTAACTGACCCCTCGCCAGCCACAACCTTTGCTCATTTGGATGCTACGCTAGTACTAAGCCGGTCTATTGCCGAGCTTGGAATTTACCCCGCCGTGGATCCGTTAGATTCTAACTCTCGCCAACTAGATCCGTTAGTAATTGGTGAAGATCATTATGGTGTCGCAAGAGCGGTACAGAATATTCTGCAGCGTTACAAAGAGCTTCAGGACATTATTGCCATATTGGGTATGGATGAATTATCAGAAGAAGATAAGTTATCTGTCACCAGAGCTCGAAAAATACAGCGGTTTTTATCGCAACCGTTTTTTGTGGCCGAGGTGTTTACTGGCTCCCCCGGCAAGTACGTAAGTGTAAAAGACACCATTGCGGGCTTCCGAGCGATTATAAGTGGAGAGATGGATCAGTATCCGGAGCAAGCTTTTTACATGGTTGGCTCTATCGATGAGGTGATCGAAAAAGCCAAGGGTATGGACGATTAAGTCATGGCTACAACCATGCAAGTAGAAGTGGTTAGTGCCGAACAGGAGATTTTTTCTGGTGAGGCGACTATGCTTGTAGCAACCGGGATTGCCGGTGAACTCGGGATTATGCCTAACCATACGCCGCTACTTACCCAGTTAAAACCTGGTGATGTGCGAGTATTTACGGATGGTGGCGACGAGCAAATAATATATGTTTCAGGTGGTATTTTGGAGGTTACTCCAAAGGTTGTTACTGTTTTATCTGATACTGCGTTACGGGCAGAAGACTTGGATGAAGCTGCCGCGTTAGAAACACAGCAGCGAGCCCAACAAGCGTTAGCAGATAAGAAAGCTGATATTGAATGGGCTAAGGCGAGGGCGGAGCTTGCGCAAGCTGCAGCACAATTAGCGGCTATCAGAAAGCTAAAAAGACGTGGCTGATTTATATAGCTAGATCAGATACAAGTGTTTAGGCAAACGGGTTCGCCGAGATGATACTTTTCATTATCGTAACAGCCCTGTTTTTAGCGCTTGCTGTATTCGTTGCTGGATCGCAACGAGTACAATTAAATGGCGGTGTCCTATCGTTAAGCATTGCAGTTTCTGCAGTGGTTTTCAAATTGTGGTTAGTATCATGGCAAGATTTAATCGGTCATGGTACGGCCGGGCATGATGATTTTCTATTTCTTAGATTAGCAGCGTTTATAGCTGAAGGTGAGTGGCTTGGCGTCTATGACCATCTAACATTAATTAAGGGTCCTTTTTATGCCATTTGGATGGCGTTGTTATATGAATTGGGGATTCCCCTTTTACTAGGTAATCAGTTGCTTTATGCGTTTGCGAGCGTAGTTGCGGCTATTTCACTTAGGCCAGTGGTTAAATCTGACTGGGGCTTGCTCATTGTGTTTTTGGTGCTGTTATTTAATCCAATGACCTTTAGCTTAGGGCATGTAGCTAGAGTTGATCGTTTCGGAATATACCCGGCACAAACCTTACTAGTTCACGCATGTGCCGTAGGGTTACTGCTGCGTTACTCACAAACTGTGCGTGAGAATATGGGGTGGTTCTTTGGATTGGGTGTTGGGCTTGGATTGTTTTTGATTACTCGTGAGGCTGCATTTTGGGTCTATCCAGGATTGATACTTGTAGCTATAGCCGCGATCTTTTTCCCAGAACTTAAGCGGGCTGCATTTAGTCGGCATCGCCTCACTCCTTGGGTGTGGGTCTTTGTACTAGCAATGATTCCGTCTCAACTGGTTAGCTTTGCAAATTGGAAAGCATATGAGTTCTGGGGAGTAACAGAATATGGCAATACAACGTTTGCAAGTGCTTATGGTGCTCTAAATAGGGTGCTCCCAAAATCTTCTAATCTACGCGTTCCGGTTAGTAAAGAAGTTCGAACCTTGGTTTATGCACAAAGCCCGGCCTTTGCTGAGCTTGAAACTCTTTTTGAGGGGACTATAGCCGATGGCTGGTCCTTAACTTCCCAAATAGAGCTAGAGCAAGAAATGGATGGTGAAATTGCCGGTGGTTGGTTCATGTGGGCCTTGCGCGACGCAGCCTTTTATAATTTAAAGCATCAATGGTTTGGTAAGTCAGAAGGTTTTTATAGAAAAGTTGCGGACGAGATTAATACGGCTTGTGACGAAGGTAAATTGGAGTGCTTGGCAGAGCGAAATTGGTTCGGTCCAGTTTTGAGTACCGATCAATTTATTCCAACAATGAAAACCTTTGGTGCTGCTTCTGTCAGTTTGGTTAAGTTTTCGCAGTATTTACCAGAGTCTTCTGAGAGCACAGGACAAGACTGGATGTTGGCTATGTTTAGGGATTATACCGGTGAACGATTATCTATAAATTGGCAAGATCGAGCACCGACTGAGAACTATGTCAAAAAGCAAATACAGGCCGAGCGAGCACTACTCAAAATACATAAACAATATCGCCAGTGGGTACCTATTCTTGCGGTGGGGCTGATTATCTTGCTAGTTATGCAGTTTGCACGTTGGCGGCGATTGACGCCTATTGATAAGTTGCTGGTGCTTGGAGTAATTACTGTCGTTGGAAATATGATGGCTTACACACTCATGCTGTCATTTATGGAGATAACATCAGTTCTGACTATTAAGCATCAGTATATCTACCCAAATCACGCACTTCTGTGTTGGCTGATAGGTTTAGGATTGGTTAGCTTTTTTGCTGGTAGCCGTCGCTTTCTAACAGAGAAGTTAAACTAGACAGGTTTTTTGTTTCGACAAACCTTAGCAGACTATAAGGAAGCTATATTGAGACCACTACGTACCGAAATGCCGGACGAGCACATTGATTTAAGGCTCGTGAAGCGCTTGTTTCCGTATCTATGGAAGCATCGTTACCGCGTGGCGATTGCGCTTACGTTTCTCATATTGGCGAAACTTGCCAATGTACTTGTACCAATTGCGTTAAAGAATATTGTTGATTCTTTAGATTCCCCACCTGAGCTTGTTGCCCTACCTATTGGGCTCCTTCTGGCTTACGGCGCATTGCGCTTTTCGACAACCCTTTTTCAGGAAGTAAGGAACGCGGTGTTTGCCCGCGCCGCCCAACGGACCACTCGTGAACTAACGCTAGATGTGTTTAAACATTTGCATGATTTATCTATGCGTTTCCATCTTGATCGACAGACTGGTGGAGTATCACGTGATTTGGAGAGAGGTAGCCAAAGTGTATCTCGACTATTGAATTATTTGACGTTCAGTGTGGTTCCGACTTTATTCGAGTTAGTCGTGGTGTGTGGAATTTTATTCACCAGTTTTGAAGTATCGTTTGCACTCGTAACTATTGGAACAATACTAATCTATGGGGTTTACACCATAAAAGTTACCCAGTGGCGCTTAAAGTATCGAATTAAAATGAATAAGGCTGATTCTGCGGCAAACACGGCAGCGATAGATTCGTTATTGAATTATGAAACGGTTAAGTACTTCAGTAATGAGAAGTATGAGTTTGAGCGGTATAACTCGCATTTACTGGAGTGGGAATCTGAATCGGTGAAAAGCCAGCTGTCTTTGGCGTTACTAAATGTTGGCCAAGGCGCAATAATTGCTGGGGGCCTTATTGGATTAATGTTCATGGCAGCATCAAGCGTTGCGAACGGTGAAATAACCATAGGTGAGTTTGTAATGTTAAACGCGTTCATGATTCAACTAGTTATTCCTCTTAACTTTTTGGGGACTATTTTTCGCGAAATAAAACACTGTCTTGTCGATATGGCTCGAATGTTTGGGATTCTTGACGAAGTGTTGGAGATAAAAGATATTGAAAATGCCAAAAAGTTAGATGCTTCGGAATTCGCGGTTAAATTTGACAAAGTTAGCTTTTCCTATCGGCCCGATCGTCAAATATTATTTGATGTTAGTTTTGAGGTTCCTGCCGGAAAACGAGTTGCGGTGGTCGGTCCCAGCGGCTCCGGCAAGTCAACAATCGCTAGGTTGTTGTTTCGATTTTATCAACCAAACGGTGGTGTGATCTCGCTTAGTGGTGAACCAATAGACAAACTACGATTACGTGATTTACGTGATGCCATTGGAGTCGTGCCTCAAGATAGTGTGTTGTTCAACGACACCTTGGCTTATAACATTGCATACGGACGCCCAGGGGTTGGTGAAAGTGAAATATTACATGCGATAGATAAGGCAAACTTATCGGGTTTGTTGGCACGCTTGCCCGATGGTTTGGAAACCCAGGTCGGTGAGAGAGGATTGAAATTATCAGGAGGGGAAAAGCAGCGTGTCGCGATTGCACGTGCAATTGTAAAAGACCCGTCAGTACTAATATTAGATGAAGCGACGTCTTCTCTTGACTCTATTTCTGAGCAAGCGATTCAGATGGCGTTGGACAACGTCTCACAACAGCGCACGACCTTGGTTATAGCACACCGCTTGTCGACAGTTATTGATGCGGATCGAATCTATGTACTAGATGCTGGCAGAATTGTAGAGTCAGGTACTCATGACCAGCTGTTGGCGGCACATGGCCAGTATCATCAACTTTGGCAGATACAACAAGAACAAACTGAAATTGGATAAGAGCAAGTCTAATCCAGTTTTTGACTATTTACGCGTCTACTACCGCAAGGTAAGCTTCTGATAGTTCCTCTCAAATTAAAAATATGCGTATTTCAGAGTTTAAAAGCTTAGGCCGTAAAATTGTTCTCTTGGCGAGTTACCTGCTCCTAACAGTAACAGTAATAGAAGTTACTGCGAGAGCGCTAGTACCCGTTGATTGGCTCACCCAGAGGTTTTTTGGGCGAAGTGAGACTGTGTGGAGGCTTGCTTGGGCGCAAGATATGCAGAATCGAACTGAAAGTACAATGACAGCCCTTGATCAGCACGATGATGCTCTGGGTTGGCGTTTAAAGCCTAATCTGGATTTGCGATATTGGGACGATAAGCATTTTCAAACCAATAGTTTTGGTATACGCGGAAATAAAGAATACTCAATGGAACCCAATCGAGTAGTGACTCGAATAGCGATGGTTGGCGACTCGTTTACGTTAGGTGAGGAGGTGGGTGAGAAAGAAACATTTTCTTACCAACTACAGGAATTTTGGCCGCAGACAGAAGTCATCAATTTTGGGGTTGGTGGCTACGGTATTGATCAGGTTTTACTACAGTTGGAAAGTACAGTTTCGCAGTATAGGCCTGACGTAGTGGTCGTGGGGTTTATTCGTGATGACATGCGTCGCAGTATGTGGCGATTTCGTCATCACAGTAAGCCCTTGTTTGAGCTAGATGATGATTTGGTGCTAACAAATGTACCGGTTCCGGACAGCAAAGCTATACTAGCGAGGGAAAAATATAAATTGCGCAGCTTAGATATTCTGAATGTTATTTGGGATGAAATTCGTTGGCGTCAAGGATGGTTTGATACTGAGATGGTCAAATTGGGTGATGCGCTTTTGACGAGAATGCTTGCGGCAATAGACGCGATGGGTGCCCGAGCGGTATTTGTTTATTTGCCTCATAGTGAAGATCTGGCGCTTACTTACGAGCAGTTTTTTTCTACTGAGGAGCAGTTTTTCAATCAGCAGTGTAAGGAGCGAGAATTAAGCTGCTTAAACCTACGAGGTGAGTTTCAGCTGGAAACTTCACAAGGCTATCAAGTTAGGGTCGGCGGGCATTGGTTTTATAATGGACACGCGCTGGCAGCAAAACATATAAAGGCCTATCTTGAATCTGAAGGCCTTATAGACCTAGAAGTAGCACCCGAATTTAAACAGTAATTAACAGAGCAATTAGGTAGGTAATCGGCGCGATACAATAGCTTGAGATAATATGACGATAAGAACTTTAAAAAGATGGCATGCAGCACAGCACACGAGCGATGGCGATGGAGTACAAATTTCGCGTGTCGCCGGTCCAGATTTAAACGTTCATATGGACCCTTATTTGATGCTGGACGAATTGCGATCGGATAACCCCGATGATTATATTGGGGGGTTTCCGGCGCACCCGAACCGTGGTTTTGAAACTATTACATATATGCGGCAAGGTTCGTTTATGCATAAAGACCATATGGGCAATGAAGGGTCGATTGTTTCAGGCGGTGTTCAGTGGATGACGGCTGGTCGAGGAGTAATCCACTCCGAAATGCCCGGACAACAGGACGGTGCTTTGCATGGGTTTCAGATATGGTTGAATTTGCCTGAGAAGGAAAAAATGAAACCTGCGTCTTGGCAAGGTATCTAAAGTGAGCGGATACCAAAAGCTATATCGAAAGATGGAAGTTCAATTGCAGTAATCGCGGGACATATAGAGTATGCAGATTCTCTGCTTGAAGGACCATTGGCCGGACCAACAACTGAACCGGCATTGATAGACGTATCAATTACTGCAGGTAAAACACTTGAATTGAATCTGCCACACGATCACCAGTTGATGGTCTATTTATACGATGGTGAAGTTGAGGACAAAAAAGCGCCGGGGGCTCTTTTTTATAGTCTCGGAAATGTTCTTTCTTTAACAGCAGGTGAATCAGGCGTAGGTGCGTTAGTGTTAGGCGGGAAGGCGCTAAAAGAGCCTATAGCTCAACACGGGCCATTTGTTATGAATACCTTTGAGGAGATCGAGCAGGCGATATCCGATTATCAGGCAGGAGTATTGACTGATTAGTTGTGGAGCTAAATTAGAATCTTTATTTGGCTTGGAACACTGTGCAGCGTAGGATGTTGTATAGTTTTTCGAGTTCTATATTGCTTTTCCGGTTAGTGAATGAGCGATTGGATAGGCGACATTTAACACGTTTATTGGGAGTACAGATATGAGCACAGGTTTAACGATATTGNNATTGCTATATACAATCGCTTGGTAACAGAGCGCAATGGGTATAAGAACGCTTTCGCCCAGATTGATGTTCAACTTACGCGTCGACACGATTTAATTCCTAATTTGGTGGATACCGCCAAAGGTTATTTATCTCATGAACGAGAAACTCTTGAAGCCGTGATTAAAGCTCGAAATTCTGCGGTAAGTGGATTGGAGAATGCAAAGATTGACCCCTCCAACCCGAAAGCAATGGAGCAGTTGGCTCAGGCAGAGCAAGGACTAAGTGGCGCGTTAGGCCGATTATTTGCCCTTTCAGAGGCTTATCCTGACCTCAAAGCCAATGAAAATATGATGCAGTTATCGGAAGAGTTGACCACCACGGAAAACAAAGTCGCTTTTGCCCGCCAGGCCTTTAATGATGGGGTTATGTTATATAACAATATGCGAGAGCAATTTCCAAATAACCTTATTGCAGGATGGTTCGGGTTTACTTCGGCAACCATGTTGGAAATTGAAGACGAAGCTAAGCGTGAAGTGCCGAAGGTTTCTTTCGGCGATAGTTAAGCTGATAAAGCCCCAAGCTATCTGGCGATGAATTTCTTTGAACACCAGAGTCGTGCGAAGCAGCAGTCACGCTGGCTTATAGGGGCATTTCTAGTAGCGGCTGGAGCAGTTATTCTAGCGGTGGACTTTATTGTACTGCTGTTTTTGGGTGCTTCGCCCAGCTCTAGTGGGCTCGGAGAAATGACCCAGGGATGGCTTGATCCGAATTTTATAAACTCTAATTTGGACAGCTTAGCTTTGAGTAGTGCCGCTACGGGCGGGGTTAGTGGCTTGTCGAGCCTATATAAAGTAGCATCTTTACGCGCTGGGGGGAGCAAGGTGGCTACAAGCCTCGGTGGCACACTCGTTGATGCCGATACCCGGGACCCACTTTGTCGACGATTTAGAAATGTCGTTGAAGAAATTGCAATCGCATCAGGTGTGCCGGTTCCAGATATATATGTGCTTGAACAAGAATCAGGTATTAATGCGTTTGCTGCAGGTTACTCTACTAGTGATGCCGCAATTGCGGTGACTCGGGGCACCCTGGAAAAGCTTAGTCGAGCCGAACTCCAAGGCGTTGTTGCACATGAGTTTAGCCATATTTTTAACGGCGACATGCGGATAAATATTCGACTATTGGGTCTACTTTTTGGGATTTTATTGGTGTCCATTATTGGACGGCAAATCATGCACAGTGCTCGCTTCATGGGTGGTTCTAGGCGCAAGGAAGGCGGTGGAATTATTGTAGTGGGGATGATGTTAATGGTCGTTGGGTACGCTGGATTATTCTTTGCTCGTTGGATAAAAGCGGCTTTATCTCGGCAACGAGAATACCTAGCAGATGCATCAGCGGTTCAATTTACGCGAGACCCAGATGGTATTGCTGGGGCACTTAAAAAAATTGGCGCCTATAGTAATGGGTCTTACTTGGAAGCTGAAAGTGAGGAAGTAAGCCATATGCTATTTGGCTCAGGTACTCAAGCATTAATGTTTTCTACACACCCTCCATTAGCAAAACGGATTTCGAGAATTGACCCCCAATTTAAGGTGTCCGACATCGCAGAATTGGCCACGCAATTGGCAGATAGTGAGCGTAGAGAGCGAGAGCTAGCAATAAAGGAAATGGAGGCGCAAGAGTTAGAGAACCAGAAATCGTCAGGTGATGGTTTTGCACCCGGGGTATTTAATCCAGCGGAATTGGCCGACGCGATCGGGAACCCGAAACTAGATGCTCTACTTGCGGCCGCAACCGTCGCCGCGAGTATTCCGCCGGTTCTCGAGCGGGCCGCACATAGTATTGCTTGGGCGCCAGAAGTTCTCATGTTAAGCCTTCTTGATATCGAACCTAAAATACGCGAGAAGCAACTTCTTATTATTGCTGAAGAATTAGGTACCGATATTGAGCGTAGAGTAAATCACTTACTAGCAACAACTCAGCCTCTTCAGCGCGCGCAGCGTATGCCGTTGTATGAAATTACTTTTCCAGCCTTAAAACGTAGGTCT
This sequence comes from Gammaproteobacteria bacterium, assembly GCA_003485905.1. Lineage (GTDB taxonomy): Bacteria > Pseudomonadota > Gammaproteobacteria > Arenicellales > Arenicellaceae > UBA10349. The sequence continues at coordinate 17,802 of DNHK01000242.1, forward strand.
AGGGATGAGTTAGAACGTATCTCCAATACCGTTCGTCAAATGGTTTTGGCTGATGGAGAAGTTGAGGTATTCGAATATTTTCTAGCAAAAATGTTTCGATTGCATTTGGCAGACGCAATGTCTCCGTCACAAGCGCGGTCATCAGGTAGTCTAAAGCTAGCGTCTGTGGCGAGTGAAGTGCATATCGTTATGTCGGTGCTCGCAGGTCAGGCTGGGGAAAAGGATAGGACAGAAAGAGTGTTTTTTGATGCGCTTAAAACACTCGGAATTGAATCAAAGCCAATCGCATCAATTGATTCGAATTGGGCGAGTAAGTTGGATCAGGGGCTCGATCGGTTAGATCAATTAAACCCCAAGGCAAAGCAAAAACTGGTCGCTGAGTTGGGTAATATAGCGATGGCGGATAATTCTGCAAATATTGATGAGCGGGAGTTGCTACGTGTTATTTGCGCATCAATTCATGCGCCGCTACCAACGTTTATGCGCCGTCAATAGTAAGTAGATAAATTATTAGCTAAAGCGCATCTCGATAACGTCATCGGGCACTATTAATTTCCCCGCTGTTTTTTGTTCTATTTCTTTAATACTAACGCCAGGCGCTGTTTCTCGTAAGATAAACGAGCCATCTACAATTTCCAAATACGCCAAATCGGTCAACACTTTGGATATGCACCCAGCTCCGGTTAACGGTAAACTGCAATCTGATAATAATTTCGAATTTCCAAGTTTGTCAGCGTGCATCATAGTGACAATAATATTCTCTGCGCCTGCCACCAGATCCATTGCACCGCCCATCCCTTTCACCAGTTTTCCAGGAATCATCCAAGATGCAATGTTTCCCTGGGTGTCTACTTCAAATGCACCGAGTACGGTGAAATCCACATGGCCACCACGAATCATTGCGAAAGACTCTACTGACGAGAATATTGATGCTCCAGTAGCGGCGGTGACCGTTTGTTTACCTGCATTAATCATGTCCGGATCAACATTCTCTTCGGTAGGAAACGGCCCCATACCGAGCAAACCGTTTTCAGATTGAAGCATTACTTCTATATCGTCTGGGATGTAATTCGCTACCAGCGTTGGTATCCCGATACCGAGGTTAACGTAATACCCATCTTTCAATTCGCGAGCGACACGTTCGGCCATTTGTTCTCGAGTTAATGACATTACTTACGTCTCCGTTATGGTACGAAACTCAATCCGTTTCTCAGCGGTGGCTTGGATTACGCGTTGTACGTAAATGCCCGGGGTGTGAATTTGCGCAGGGTCCAATGTTCCCGGTTCAACAATTTCTTCAGCTTCGACTACGGTAATTCTGCCTGCAGTGGCCGCAGCAGGATTAAAGTTTTGAGCGGTAGCGTTATATATACAGTTGCCGTATCGATCAGCTACTTTTGCATGAACTAGCGCAAAATCACCCGTAATGCTTTCCTCCAGGATATATTTTTTGCCGTTAAATTCGCGAATATCTTTTCCTTCGGCCACTATCGTTCCGTAACCTGTGGCGGTGTAAAAAGCCGGAATTCCCGCGCCGCCTGCACGCATTTTTTCTGCCAGGGTTCCTTGTGGTGTCAATGATAGTTCTAGTTCACCTTCTAGATACTGACGCTCGAATTCTTTGTTTTCACCGACATAAGAACTTATCGCTTTGGATATTTGTTTGTTATTTAGTAAAACACCCAAGCCCCACCCATCGACGCCACAATTGTTAGACACCGCGGTTAGGCGTTTTGTCCCGCGCCTTGCGACTTCCTCTATCAAATTCTGGGGATTTCCACAAAGACCAAAACCGCCAACGATAATGGTCATTTCGTCGGCTATGCCCTCTAGTGCGGCCTCGTAAGAATCTACGACCTTGTCAAAACCTGACATGTTTATACCTATATCTAAGTAATCTGTTGGGCTGCTTTATCTACCGAATCGATGAGATGCCGAGTATGCAAAAACTAAAGCTGACCAGATAAAACGGCCACACAAATGTGTGACCGCTTACCGTTTTAAAATAGGTATAAAACCTATCCAAGTAATGGCGCGATCACAAGACTAACAATAGCCATTACATTGATCAGTATGTTCATCGACGGGCCGGATGTGTCTTTAAACGGGTCTCCGACTGTGTCACCTACAACTGCAGCTTTATGTGCATCTGATCCCTTACCGCCGAGGTTGCCACGTTCAATGTATTTCTTGGCGTTATCCCATGCGCCGCCAGCGTTGGCCATTGTGATGGCAAGGAATACACACCCAAGTAGCGCGCCTCCAAGCATACCACCTAGAGCTTGCGGGCCAATTCCCAAGCCAACGACAACGGGCGCCGCAACTGCGAGTACGCCCGGAAGGATCATCTTCTTTAGTGCCGCGCGCGTGGCGATGTCTACACAACGTTCGGTATCTGGTTCGGCATTTCCATCCAATAGGCCGGGGATTTCCTTAAACTGCCTACGAACCTCTTTGATCATATCGAAAGCTGCATCTCCGACCGCGGTCATGGTGATGCTTGCGACCAAAAACGGAAAGATACCGCCAATAAACATGCCGATCAAAACCATTGGATCGTTAATTTCTAGTGAAAAATTGTCGATCCGAGAAGATACAACCTCAATATAGGCACTAATAATGGCGAGCGCTGCTAATGCCGCTGCGCCAATTGCAAAACCCTTACCAATTGCCGCAGTCGTGTTTCCTAGCTCGTCCAACGAATCCGTTATTTTACGTGTATCTTCGCCTAGACCGGCCATCTCAGCAATACCGCCAGCGTTGTCTGCAATTGGGCCGTATGCGTCAATTGCCATAGTAATGCCGACAGTACCCAGCATGCCTACTGCGGCCATACCGACTCCGTATAAACCGGATAACTCAGTTGATAGATAAATCACTCCGCAAAGCGTTAGCACTGGAACCACAACGGATTGCATTCCAACAGATAGTCCAGCAATCATTACGGTTGCGGCACCGGTTTCTCCTGCTTTAGCAATATCTCGAATAGGCTTGCCAGCTGTGTAGTACTCTGTAATTAAGCCGATAATAGTGCCGCCTATAGCGCCTACTACAACTGCTCCCCATACGTTACTGCTTACGCCTAATTTTCCGATTACAAAATATGCGGCACCAATAAAGATTATTGTCGCGCCAATAGTTCCTGATCTAAGCGCTTTCTCAGGGGATGAGTTAGACATCATTTTAACTAGCAATATTCCTCCGATTGAACAAAGCAACCCGAGAGATGCTAAGCCTAATGGTAGAAACATAAGCATATTTTGCGGGCCGAGTTGAGAAAGCCACTCGGTGTTAAGCGTTGCTGCTATGGCGATAGAGGCAATCATTGCTCCGCAATAAGATTCAAATATATCTGAACCCATCCCGGCAACGTCACCGACATTGTCACCGACATTGTCTGCAATCACTGCTGGGTTACGTGGGTCATCTTCAGGAATGCCCGCTTCAAGTTTGCCTACTAAGTCAGCCCCGACGTCTGCGCTTTTGGTAAATATTCCTCCACCAACACGGGAGAATAAAGCTACGCTGGAAGCACCCATACCAAAACCGTGAATTACTTCTGAGCCGTGAGGGTCTGCGCCAAAAAAGATATACAATATCCCTAATCCGAGCAGCCCCATTGACGCGACGCATAAGCCCATTACCGAGCCCCCAAAAAATGCAACGGTAAGTGCTTCCGAGGCACCCCTTTCGTGCGCAGCTGTTGTTGTACGAACATTGGCTTTGGTGGCAGTGAACATGCCCATGTAGCCAGCAATAGAAGAACAGGCCGCTCCAAGCAAGAAAGCGTACATAGTATTCAGGCCTAAATCTGATGCTGCAATCAAGACGGCAACAATAGCTACAAAAATACCAAGAATTTTGTATTCAGCGCGCATAAAAACCATCGCGCCGAGATGAATGGCATCGCCAATACTTGCAACTTTACCGCCAGCACTTGGGTACTTAACTACTATGGAATAGACCACTAGTGCGGCTACTAACCCGATGACCCCCAAAATGGTCGGGATATACATCAAAGACATTTATATTTCTCCTTAGTGTTTAGATTCCCCTAATAATTCAACGTAAATAGCACCTACTGTTAACTAGGTGCTACTTCCAAATTAATTAGGAGATGATAAGCGCTTATAGTGCGCCGTAATCCGTATAATACCGCACTTTTTCGGAGCAACACACTCATACAGCTTGATAAAGTACGGCCTGGCGATAACCCGCCAAATGATATTAATGTCATTGTTGAAATACCACGGTATGGCCCACCAATTAAATATGAAGTAGATAAAGAAACTGGGGCTATGTTTGTTGATCGTTTTATGTCGACATCAATGCATTATCCGTGTAATTACGGGTACGTTCCGCAAACCCTCTCTGAGGACGGAGACCCGGTAGACGTTTTGGTAATCACCCCAATTCCATTGCATGTTGGAACTGTTGTCAGATGCCGGCCTTTAGGAGTGCTTGAAATGGAAGATGATGCAGGAATGGATGCTAAAATTCTTGCAGTGCCAGTTAATAAGCTAACTAAACTTTATTCCCGACGAAAGGACTATCAGGATATAGATCCTGAATTATTGGCGCGAATCACCCATTTTTTTGAACACTATAAAGATCTTGAAGATGGTAAATGGGTAAAAGTTAAAGGCTGGGCTGGCTTGGACGTCGCGAAAAAAGAGATTGTTGATTCAATTGAGCGTTATTCGGGATAGCCGCATTTCCGAGGGTGCTATCGACTACATTACTACTTTTTTTTGTTACTTGACGAATTATGCTTGGCCCTTGGGTGGGCCTGATCATAGACTTTTGCCAAGTGCTGGAAATCCAAGTGTGTATAAACTTGGGTCGTGCTGATGTTTGCATGACCCAACAGCTCTTGTACCGATCTCAGCTCTCCGCTTGATTCAAGTAAGTGACTGGCAAAACTGTGGCGCAGCATATGAGGGGTGACTTTTATGTTCATACCTTGTCGATCCGCCCACATTTGTAATCTCCTTTGCACGGTGCGCGGGTTTATTTCTTTTCCTTGCTTACCTATAAAAATGGCGTTTGTATTCCCTTGTACAAAAAGAACACGATATTTTAACCAGTCCTTTAACGCAGTTTTGGCGTGTCGTCCAATCGGCACTTCACGTGTTTTTTGGCCTTTCCCGGTCACCCTTGCCAGTCCTTCAGACAAATCCAATTCACCAATTTGTAGGCTACATAACTCGGCTAGCCTTAATCCCGAAGAGTAAAACAGTTCCATAATTGCTTTATCTCTATAGCTAAGGGGTTCTTTTTCATTCAGGGGGATTTCAATTAATTTTGTTATTTGATCTACGTCTAATGTTTTAGG
>DNHK01000222.1 GCA_003485905.1 Gammaproteobacteria bacterium
GATAATGCCAAACAGTACGAGAATGAACCCACTCAAAAAGAGCATTGAGCTAAAGTCTGGACCGACGCTCGATTTGATTGATGATATCGATACGAACGCCACTGTAATGATAGCTAGCATTACAGTTACAAATGTTGAGGAAGCACTCGGAAGAATCCAATTTCGGGGATACTTTAAGAGGTTCAAGAACGATGCATAGGTGAGTAGATAAAGAAGGCTTCCGATCAATGCGTTGAATGGCTGGCTAAGCATCAGGCTGTTGAAGGTATTCATGGTGCTTGTAGCGCAATATGTTCCATGCCGGGAATAGTCACAGTTTTCGCAGCGCTCTTTACCTTTGATGCTAAAATAAGTGGGAGGATGATCGTATTTGCACGTTCAATATCAGCGGCAAAATCGATCTCGATCCAGGGCATATTAGTGACCTCTTCAAAAGCGAAAGTATTGCGAGGCGACGTCAACAGAACATCTCGGATTGCTTCCTCATAAGGCTCCATGCGCCGGCCTTGACGCAAATAATGCTCGGTCTGGATAGCTACCATTTTGGCAACCTCAGCAGACAGTTTGAAAAAGCCAACTGATTCTCCGCAGAAGTCATACTCGGCACTCAACCATTTTCGAAACTCGATAATCTCTCCGTCTCGGACGCATAATTTTACGGGCTCATCACCAGGGTCGAATGCACGATCAAGAAGGAAGCAGTTCTCGTGGCGTGAGTGAATAAGGCGCTCCAGCATAACTTGGCCATAGAGAACATCGGCGTCCATAAGCAGGACCGGCTCACCGCAGTCCAATTCGTCACGCAATGCCCATAAGGTTACGATGTTGCCTTCTTCATAGTCCTCATTGAATACGGTTCGCACATAATCCTGAGCATCTAGAGCGGCGATCTCGTCTTCGATATCCTGATGGTGATAGCCAACTCCTAAAACCAATTCGTCGATGCCAAGTCGGCGAAAATTTTCGACATGATACTGCAACAGTGATTTTCCACCAAAGCGCAGCAAAACCTTTGCTGGATATTTGGTGGGCGCAAAGCCAAGCCGCGCGCCGATCCCAGCCGCTAACATAACTACCTTCATATGTGTAACTCCAAAGCTATACCCACCAAAAATAGCGGCAAGCGCGTATCGGGTGCTCAACAAAAGGCACCGACGAAACGGTCGTTGTGACAAGATGAACGCGATTTAATATAGTAACGCAGGCACGAATAAGAACCATGGTCGTTTGAAGAAAGCCAAAAGACCATTTAGAAGAATGACGTGCGCAAATAATATAAAAGCAAAAGTATAGTAACTGAATAAGCCCTGTTTAGCTAACTGTCATTTAAGGAATGTGCCTGAGTTGATGATAAGCGTGACCGTTTGTTCGATTTCCCAGCAGTTACATTTACATCACCGAAGTTGTTTCCGCTAATATCTCCCATTGCAACAAACAAACTTGCCATGCCATGTGAAAGCAACTTACGTATTCATACGCTATGACGATCCCTGCCAATGCATCGTATGGGGAGCATTCTGTGAGATTAAGGAGACTAAAGTTAGATGTCAGTATTACTCAATGAGAGCGCTAAGGGTGTCTATGTCATCGCTAGCACGCCGTTTCTTGAAAACGGAGAGGTCGATTTTGCCTCCATCGATAAGCTCGTTGAGTTTTATGTGGAGGAGGGCGCGCACGGATTGACCGTACTCGGGATCATGGGTGAAGCACAAAAGCTTACCGAACAGGAGAAGTCAGCCGTATTAGAGCGCTATATTAAGCGCGTCGCAGGTCGACTACCTATTATCGTCGGCGCCAGCAATCCAGGCATTGATAACATCGTAAACGGGGCCAAATCATACATGGATAACGGTGCCGCCGGGGTTATGATTTCTGGTATCCCGGGCCTAAACACCGATGAAAAGGTGCGAAGTTATTTCGATCACATATTGCTCAGTCTGGATGGTACAGCACCGGTCTGTATACAGGACTATCCTCAAACGACAGGGGCGACATACTCTGTCCAAAGCATTAATCAACTGATCAACGATCATCCTGGCATTGTCATGTTTAAACATGAAGACGCGCCAGGACACCAAAAACTCACACGTATTCGTATGGCACCTGAAACAGACAATATACGCCGGGTCAGCATTCTTGTCGGTAATGGTGGCCTATATATACCACAAGAACTTGCGCGTAGCGCAGACGGCATTACGACAGGTCTCGCATTTCCCAGCATGTTGGTTGAGGTTTATGAGAAATTCGCTAACGGTGACACTACTGGTGGTGAAGATCTTTACGATACTTATTTACCATTTATACGGCATGAGCAGCAGCTTGGTATCGGGTTAGCAATACGTAAGGAAGTTCTTCGCCGTCGTGGTGTGATTAACTTTGCTACCGTCCGTGCCCCTGGGCCAAAATTAAACGATGTCGACATGAATGAATTAACAGGTTTGATCGATAGATTGAAATCAAAGCTTACAATTATCGATCGGTCCGCGCCGAGCGGGCTTTAAATTGTGACAATAGATCACGACTTCATTTTTCATTTACCCTGGAGGCAGCCGATCTAAAAGATCAAAAACAGTCTCTGATGGGCGACAAAATTTGATGCCTTTGGGTGTCACGACAAAGGGCCGGTTGACCAAAATGGGATGTTCCAACATTACATCTAATAGGGCTTCGTCGGTGACGCCCATATCTAGAAGGCCAAGCTCCACAGCAGGAGATTTAGTTTCTCTAAGGGCCATGCGTGGCCTCAAACTAGCGCCTGCAAATAGTGCTAGCAATTGAGGGCGAATGCCGCCGGTACGAGAAAGTAACGGATATATCGAAGAAGAATCTCGATCAAACCCGCGACCAATAGAACTCATAGCCTCGCTACTCTTCCAGCGATCCCATATCTCAGACTTCTGTTCACTCGTAAAATAGATCCGACGTCTGTAACTCATAACAATACTCGACCCTTCTATTAAAAATTAAAATGTTGCATCGACCTATTGAGATGGCAGTAAAAAAACAGTCCCTAATGGCAACCTGCATCTCAACGATGGTCAACGCTTCGATCTACTATTCACGGACGTGGTCCTGTCGGGCGTCATGAACGGCGTTGAGATAGCCGAACAAGCCAAACAGTTGCAACTAAACATCAAGGTTATCTACACCACGGGATATGCGGAGAACTCAGTCGTTCATAATGGAAAGTTGGACCCAGGCGTAACGCTAGTTAGCAAACCGTACCGCCGTGCTGAGTTGTTGTAAAAAGTTCGCCAAATACTCGATCAGAAGGACGATTGAACCTCTCGATATGAATTGATTAAAGTCCGATGTGGGTCATTAAGGGACCTTTGTGCTACTGCGGAAGAATGTCTGCTGACAGATTATAACCAGACGCGATGGCGTGCCAGTTATGGGCAGCCGAACGGCGAGGTGTTTTTCTATTGGCAGTCAGGTTCAGTCGTAAACTTGGCACCGGAGTCCACCAAGGCATACCCCGCAAGGAAACTCCAACCGATTAACAGGCGATGGTCAAATCCGTTGCGGTTCACGAGACTAATATTCACCGACCGTTTGAGCGCGCCGAGACACATCTCAAACAACACCAACGGTCGCGCCTGTGCAGGTCCACTGAGCTGCTTAATGCGAGCTATTCGGACAACGGGTTTTTCGAAGTGCCCGATAACGTTGGATTTCGTAACAACGTCAAAAGAAACCCACTATTTTCCATCCCGAAGGCCAAGTTTAATATTGGTCGCGTGGATCGCGCTGTTGTCAGCGCCGGTATCCAGCTTTGCCTCCATGGCGACTGGGCCCGGATAGATCATAACCCTTTCCAAATACCCGAATGTCGGCGTCTCGGCGACGGCATTGTCGGCGATACCGAATACCATCAAGACGACCAATATTAGCAATAATCTTAATCGAACCCACATGACTTGCTTCACTCACCGGCAATAGTCTTTATAACATAACGGTGTTTGGCT
>DNHK01000330.1 GCA_003485905.1 Gammaproteobacteria bacterium
AGCTCGAAAATCAACGCTCTCACCACTTGGTAATTCCAACACCAATTCTTTGATGAATGTAGCTACATTATCATTTGATCGAACACTACACTCCCACTTTTTGACGCCAAAAACTTCTTCAGGAACCTCGATTTCCATGTCCTGCTTAACAGTTACCTGACAAGACAACCGTTCACCTTGCTTAGCTTCGCGTTTACTAATGTGGGTTTCTTCAGTTGGTAAAATCGAACCGCCACCATGATTAATTTTTACTCTACATTGACCACATGTACCTCCTCCACCACAAGCTGAGGAAACAAATAGTTTATTATCAGCAAGCGCACCAAGTAGTTTAGATCCAGGATTTCCGACAATCGTCTTCTCACCGTTAATTAAGATATTAACACTACCGCTGGCAACCAATTGACTCTTCGCAAATAGAATCACAATCACCAAAATCAACACAATGATGGTGAAAAGCGCGACCCCAAATCCAACTTCAAACATTAAAGAATCCCCAGCCGGCTATAGTTGAACGCCCGAAAAGGCCATAAAACCTAAGGACATTAAACCAACAGTAATAAATGTGATTCCCAAGCCCTCGAGGCCATCCGGCACATCGCTGTACTTGAGCTTTTCGCGAATACCAGCCAAAGCGGTAATCGCCAGCAACCAGCCAATTCCACTACCAGCTCCATAGACAACACTTTCTGCAATGCTGTAATCGCGCTCCACCATAAATAAGCTAGCACCCAGAATCGCGCAATTAACGGTGATTAGCGGTAAAAATATCCCTAAAGCGTTATACAAAGCCGGTACAAATTTATCCAAAGCCATTTCCAATATCTGAACGAACGCCGCGATTACTCCTATATAAGATATTAATCCTAAAAAACTTAAATCCAGCTCGGGATAACCAGCCCAAGCCAGAGCACCTGGCTTAAGTACGTTCTGGTATAGCAACGCATTTATCGGCACGGTTAGAGTCAGTACAACAAATACTGCGAAACCTAAACCAAACGCCGTCTCAATTTTTTTTGATACCGCCAGAAACGTGCACATTCCCAAGAAAAAGGAGAGTGCCAAGTTCTCAATGAAGATTGAGCGAACAGCAATACTTATTAAATCCATCAGTGTGCCTCGCCAATGTGGGCGTTCTGAATCTCAAAATCGGGTTTTTCTACCTGCTCGGTATAAAAAGTACGCATTGCCCAAATCGTCAATCCAATAATAAAAAATGCTGATGGTGCCAACAGCATCAAACCATTAGGGTGATACCAACCCCCATCCGTCACTGGCTTCAGGACTTGGTAACCAAGCAAGGACCCCGAACCAAATAGTTCTCGAAAAAAGGCCACCGTGATCAAAATCAAACTATAGCCAAGGCCATTACCAATTCCGTCGAGAAACGCCATCCCTGGAGGGTTTTTCATTGCATAAGCTTCGGCGCGCCCCATAACAATGCAGTTAGTGATTATCAAGCCGACAAATACCGCTAATTGTTTGCTTACCTCATACGCATAAGCCTTCAATACTTGATCGACCACGATCACCAAAGAAGCGATAACCGTCATCTGCACAATAATCCGAATACTTCCCGGGATATGGTTTCGGATCAAGCTAATCGATAAATTAGAAAATGCCGTTACACTAGTCAGCGCTAGACACATTATCAGCGCAACGGATAGCTGGGTTGTTACTGCAAGCGCTGAGCAAATCCCAAGTACTTGCAGGGTAATAGGATTGTTCTGAGTTAGCGGCTCAAACAGAGCACTCTTTGCTTCGTTTGCCATTGTTATCCTCTGCTATTTCGTAGCTTGTTTAAAAAAGGACCAAATGCATGGTCTCCCAACCAGTAATGCACTAAATTATTTACACCGTTGCTGGTTAGTGTCGCTCCTGACAATCCATCGATCTTTTTAGCAGCATCGGGATCACCCGGGGCCACGAGACCCTTAATCAAAGATACGGTAACAAGACCGTTACTATCTATGGCTTTTTTTCCATCCCACTGTGCTTGCCAATCAAGATTATCAACCTTAGCGCCCAGACCCGGGGTTTCTTTATGTTCGTAAAACTTTAATCCAGCGGCCGTTTGCATATCTGCATGCAAGGCAATGAAGCCATAAAGCGTACCCCAAAGACCGTAGCCTCTTACGGGCAACACAAGCTTTTCAAGATCCCCATTTGCGTCGTTGATTTGATAAACCACCGCATATCTAGATCGACTACCAATCGTCGCTATATCAATCTCACTAGCAACGTCCACACTATATTCTGGATCTTTAGAGGCGCTGAGTTGATCGAAAGTCTCAGCATTAACGACTTCGGTATATTCTCCAGTTTCCAGATCAACTACTCTGGAATCGATCTGATCGAAGGCCTGATTTATCGTCTCATTGGTAAATGGAATCCCGGCAACCGCAAGAATGTTCTTACGTTTATCCAGTTCCTTATTCGCTATCTGCAGTGGTTTTAATACGGTTGCCGACATGGATACAAAGAATGAACAAATTAGACACAACAATATTGCCACTGCAAAAGTTTTAAAAATACTGTCGTTTGGCATATCCAAGAATCGGCCAACTACGCTCGGGTTTGCCGAAGGTTGAGGCTCCTCGTTTAACTCGTGTTTAGTCATTGCGCTTCACTCTTCGGGCAATATTTTTCCGAATCACAAACCAATCTATTAGTGGTGCGAATAAATTCGCAAACAATATTGCCAACATCATGCCCTCTGGGAATGCCGGATTTAGCACCCTAATCAACACCACCATAAACCCGACTAATACACCAAACCACAATCTACCCCAATTCGTCATCGCAGCACTGACCGGGTCGGTTGCCATAAAGGCCATCCCAAAGGCAAAACCACCCATCACAAAATGCCAATACCACGGCACGTTAAAAAATGCGTTGGTATTGCTGCCAATTAGGTTTAATAAACTACTCGTCGCCACCATACCTAAAAACACGCCTAACACGATGCGCCAGCTTGCCACCTTGGTGATTAGCAAAAAAGCCATGCCAGCTAGCACAGCCAAAGTTGATGTTTCTCCCATGGAACCGGCCACTTGCCCTAGAAACGATTGCTCCAGTGAAAAGCCAGCCGCTTCAAGACCCGTTAGACCGCCGCTGGCCGCAACACTTAAAGCAGTAGCACCGGTAAACCCATCAGCAGCGACCCACACGGCATCTCCAGACAATTGAGCTGGATACGCGAAAAATAAAAATGCACGCCCGGTTAAAGCTGGATTCAAGAAATTCTTTCCGGTACCCCCAAATACTTCTTTGCCAATTACCACCCCAAACGATATGCCGAGCACCGCCTGCCATAGCGGTAAAGTAGGAGGAACAATTAAACTTAATAGAATGGAGGTTACAAAAAAACCTTCATTGATCTCATGGCCTCTGACGGTTGCAAATAACACTTCCCACAATCCACCAACTACAAACATCACCACATAAATGGGAAACCAGTACCAAAACCCATGCCAAAAATTACCCCAAGTACTGGTAGGGTCGATTGCAATACCGAACATAGCCAGCATTTCACCACGCCAGCCAGCAACCTCGTTAAGCCCTAAGCCCATCAGCGCTTCGTTAGCCTGCATACCAATATTAATTGAGCCAATCAAAACGCATGGCATAACCGCCAGCCACACGTATATCATTACCCTCTTCAGATCGATCGAATCTCTAATGTGAGGAGATACCTTGGTAACCGTGCCCGGAGAATAAAAAATAGTATCGACTGCTTCAAACAAGGCATACCATTTGTGATGCTTAGCGCCACGCACGACATGCGGGCGAATTCGGTCTAGAGACCGTTTAAGAAGTGACATTAACCATCCCTCTCAATTTGCACCAAGGTTTTCCGTAACACCGAGCCGAAGTCATGTTTGCTCGGGTCGACAAAACTACATAAAGCCAAATCCTCTTCATCCAATTCCAATGCGCCTAATGCTTGGGCTGTATCGGTATCATTCACTAGTAACGCTTTTAAGATTGGCGTTGCAAGAACATCTAAGGGCATCACAGATTCGTAAACACCGATCGGCACCATAGCCCTCGGACTTCCCTTTTTGTTGGTATTCATCCCGAATCGCTTGCTACGAAACAGACTACTTAACAGTACATTTGTTGCAGAAAACTTATTTAAGCCTGGCGCTATCCAACCCATAAAGTCACGCTCACGTCCTTCGGTCAAAACGCTCAATTGTGTGTGGTATCTCCCTAACCAAGCTTCTTCACCAATTGCGGTATAACCAGAGAGCACTGAACCACTAATCGGCCTTAGCTCACCGTCTCGGGTTCTACCAGTGGTTAAATCATCTACGCTAGCGCCAATCCTCGTTTTCAACAGGCGGGGAGCGCGTACTGCGGGGCCAGCTAATGCAATAATTCGATCCTGTGATAACAACCCTGTAGTAAATAACTTACCGATAGCCACGACATCTTGATACCCGATATACCAGACAGATTTATTGATATTAACCGGGTCAATAAAGTGTATATGCGTACCCGGCAGGCCGGCTGGATGAGGACCAGAAAATCGTGCTTCTAGAGCGCGGTCTGTACTCACGCTCGGCAACTTAGCGTTATCTTTGCAGCATAAGTACACTGGCTTGTTAAAACAACCAAGCACAGAAACCCCGTTATTAAAGTCCGTGTGCTGCTCTTCAAGCACAACTGCAGGGTCGGCGGAAAGAGGATTAGAATCCATCACGTTCACGAAAATTGAGCTAGGATCAGCATCCACGGCTGGCACTTTACTATAGGGTCGTGAACGTAACGCCACCCACAATCCGGATTTTTGCAAATTCCTACGGACGACCACCTCATCAAGTTCTGCCAATGCATTGGATTCGAAACTTTCAAACGATTCATTGGCATCGCCAGAAAGCTCGATAACGACTGATAGAAGTACGCGCTTCTCGCCTCGATTTATTTCGACAATTTTGCCCGCACCCGGCGAAGTCACAATCACCCCGGGATTCTTTTTATCTTCAAACACTGGCTGACCAGCCTTAACCACATCCCCTACCGCAACCAACATTGTGGGCTTTAGACCAACATAGTCCCTACCTAAAATAGCAACGGACTTTACTGGCGAGGCTACATCTATGCGCTGCTCTGGAGCGCCAGAAATTGGCAAATCCAACCCCTTTTTCAACTTAAATCTCAAATTACGCCTCATGCCGGATCATTACGACCAAAAATCTGTACTTACTTACCTTGTAAATTAGATCGAAAAAGGTATTCGCGAATGCTTAGATAAACTAGATGATATACAGGCTTTACAATGCTATTAGCCGAAATTTCCGGCACTTTAATTTGCCCCGAAAATGCCGGCGCTATTATACTTTTTTATGCACTACCGGCAACCATAACTACGGCTTAAATCAATGAGATTTAAGTAAATTATGCATTGAATCAAGTCGGTGTGCGCGGTAGCGTTCCATCATGAATTTAACAATCATGCGGTAACACTACTATGAACTTGGAGAAGGTTGTATTTGGTTTCTTTATTTTGCTCGCACTAACC
>DNHK01000259.1:0-278 GCA_003485905.1 Gammaproteobacteria bacterium
CCTGTAGTCCTTGATCAGGCAAATTATAACGATGAAATAAAACGTATCTTGCCTAGCCCGGCTGGGGCGCATAACTGGCAGCCGATGGCGTACAACCCAAATACGGGGTTGGTTTATATTCCTGCGATGAATGATCCCGCTACCTATGAGAAACGAGAGAATTTTGAATACGTTAAAGGTATCAATAATCAGGGCGTTACGTTTAGCGAAGAGATTGTGCAACTTGAGCAAGGTGAGCTCGAAAGAGAGGAGCCTGGTGGGTTTTTATTGGCTTGGGA
>DNHK01000259.1:382-3418 GCA_003485905.1 Gammaproteobacteria bacterium
ATGGTCTACGCCGCAGATACTGGGGCGGTACTTCACGAAATACAAACTGGTAGCAGCATTTTGGCTGCACCCTTATCTTATACCGTTGATGGTGAGCAATATATCGCGGTAATGGCTGGGTACGGCGGCGGTCCGTTTGCTTACTACCCGGTGGGTTCCGCGGTAGAAAAGTATGGTAATGAAGGTCGTCTAATAGCCTTTAAGTTGGGTGGTGTTTCAGTGCCCCTACCGGTAGAGGTGCCCAAGCTCGGCCCGATACCCGAACCGCCTATTATATCTAGCGCTTCTGGTGAAACTTTAGAGCGTGGTAAAGCAATATTTGAAAAGGCCTGTGGTGAATGCCATTGGAATACTAATGGGGGTTATCCCGATTTACGGCGTATGACTGCATCGGTACACAGCATATTTAACGAGATTGTCTTAGATGGTGTATACGAGCCGTTAGGCATGGCCGGCTTTTCCGATATTCTTAGTTTGGATCAGATGGATGATATTTATCAATACCTGCTTAAGATTTCCCATGAAGCGTATCTAGAAGATCATGCGCAGGCGAGTGCGGGTTAACACCGACTCTATTGCAGCTTAAAAAGGTGTCTTACATTGTGCTCGTATCGGTAGCCATCCACGGGGTGTTCAAGAGCACGCACGTATAAAGCCCGATCGTCGTAAGGGCTTGGGTTCGCAGTAACAAGTATTTTATCACCTGATTTAAAAGTGCTATTGGTGAAGCCTAGATCAACGAGTTCCCACCGATTGTCCATTTCAAGCGTCCACAAGTCGGGAGTGGCTTCACTCGCTTGTTCTATTGAACGGTCAACGATTTGCGCAGTGATAAAGGGGTGTGGGTTGATGAACCGAAACTCGACAACTTCCATTTCATAAGTCGTTCGGGTCTGTTCGTCGTACATGTCGACAACCCAGTGGTGTGCGCTGGCAAACAAGCTCCAGAGCAGGGTGGATGAAACTACACAAAGTCGGAACATTTCTATTTACAGAATTAGTCTTATCTAATCCATCCGCAGCTAAGCTAAGCAAACAGAGCGTCTGAGTCCTAGTTGGGTGGACGAATTCAAACGCTCATATTCACTCTTGTTTTTAGCAGCCAAATTAGCCGCGTTATCAGGCTGGTTTTTTTAATCTGAGTAAAAAGCGATCTGTATTACGTTCGAGTGATTCGTCACGCACATGCAATGTACGATCGTCGTTCGGGTTATTTAGCAAATCAGATTCTGCATCTATCTCAAAGCCTGCTTCTGTTGCGAGTTGTTTTGCTATAGCTGGATCCATGCGGTGTAAGGCATTGTTATCTTGATCAGAATTACCAGCATGGTCGATAACACCAAATACGCCTCCGGGCTTAAGAACCTTATAGACATTCTTTAAGAAGTAAGTGGCGCCTTCACTGCCACTATTTATGTAAATATCGTGCAGATTCAGTGCAGTGATAGCAACGTCTATTTGCCCTGCATATGAATTCAGCGAGTAATTTATGGTACCCAAATCAACTGGAAGTTCAGTCTTTTCAGCATCTTCACCGGCATCCATTTCATTAACTTCAGCGACTAAGAGCTCGATATTACTTAATCGATCGATACGAGTCTTCATTTCCTTAGATAGTCGCCCTTCGCGTAGGTTTAACATGAACCGTGTGTTTTGTGAAACAACTTTGCCATTTGGGCCGACGGCAGCGGAAAGGACTTCGGTGTAGAAGCCGCATCCGGCGATTACGTCTATAACAGTCATGCCAGACTCAATCCCGAGAAATTCAATAACCTGAGCGGGTTTACGAGCCGCATCACGTTCTTTATCTGTCGTAGGGCGATCAGCAGAATCGAGCCCTGTTTGAAAGCCAGCATCAGCGGCGTAAAGCGGAAGAGCTGTCGCATATATAAGCCCGCCGAGCAGGCCAATAGTTTTTAACTTGGTCATCATTTGAATTAACTCCTATATTGAATAAAATTAACTGTAGATTTTTATACTTAAGCTATTGTCGAAATAGCATTGCAAAGTTGGTTCAGCGTCTGGTTTAGAGGGTTCTAAGTAAAAGATCTGGTATCGTAAGATGTATCCGCATCAAGACGCGAATATCATAAATTGATAGGGAAGAAGCTCATGATTAACCTCAATATTCTGATACCCAGCAGCACGAAGTTCGTCTACCACGGTCTTAGCGTCAAGTTTCATATTAACGGGAGGCCCTACCGGTAGCTCTCGTTTTTCGAAATCAATGACTACCAGTTTTCCACCCGGTTTAATGCCAGCCCGTACCGCTGAAAAATATTTTTCCCGATTTTCAATATGATGATAGGTGTCAACAATTAGAACTATGTCTGCTTCTTCTGCGCTTAAGTTTGCTGAATTGTACGGCACATGACGTAGTTCCATTCTATCGGCCAAGCCTAAACGATCTCTTTTTTCTTCAATAAAACCTAAAAATCGTTCATCTACATCGACACAGATAACGTCGGCACCGGCGGCTACCAACTTGAAGCTGAAATATCCTGTGCCGCTACCGATATCCACGACTGTTTTTCCAGCCAAGTCCCCCAGTGCTGCGATGGCCACATCAGGCTTTTGCCAATCCGCTCGATCTGGCGACTCAAAATTAGCTGCCAAGTTCTCAAATGGAGCTGCATTCATATGCGCATTAGGGTCATTGTGCGCGCCATACCCGCTTTCTTGCGCTAGTGATGCGACACTTAGAATTGATATCAATGAAACAGCTGTTAAACGATATATATTAGATNNTGCAAGCAGCCGTGTTATGTATGTTCATTATTTCTCCAGATGGGCAGCGGTGTTAGCTATCGCTCGATGTAAGGAATCACAACACGTCCATGCATTTATCTGTTGCTATAGTAACGCATCTGATATTGTTGTTGTTAATTTTAAGGAAATTGAATTCTTTAGTTACAATCAGTCTGAATGAGTAAATTAATTGGCAGTGGGTCATTTGGGTTATGGACGTTAGTAACTTTGGTTGTTGGAAATACGATTGGTGCAGGTATTTACACCACGTCTGGATTCGCGCTCGCT
>DNHK01000357.1 GCA_003485905.1 Gammaproteobacteria bacterium
GCTCTGATCATATAAAAGCCTTCTTCATCAGCGTCTCCGGCGAGGTAGACATAGCTGGCGGGTGACGTTTCCTGTTCGTGCCACTCCATTTCCCCCGGTTGGAGACGAACAAAACCGTCCTCATCAACCGCAGCGTAAGCGACAGGTATTAATATTAAAGCCAATCCCCATAGTTTCAATTTTTTCATATTTACCCCCTCCTCTTGCCCACATATTGCGGACGTTGATTAACTGAGTTCATTGTATTGCGAAAATTTAGAATAAACCTAAATTCTCAGCTAGTCCACGAATAATGGCGTGGACCCTAAGAAGATTTAAATCCGTTATATGCCTACATTACGTTGGGGTTGCAGTCGCATTTATTCTACTCAGGATACCCAGCAATGTGTTATTTCAAGCAAAGTCTCGCTCTAGTGCATGATCGAATCAAAGTTCTATCGCCACTGATTCTACCACTCCATTATCGTCAAAATGAGGTCTAAATAGAGCTCCAGATATAATATTTATGACGCTCTGCTGTTCTTTCCTATTCTTACGACTGCCTCCGCTAAGAACCTCAATATCCTCGGCTTTACCAGATGAGTTTAAATTAAAACCAAATGTCATTCCGTGAGTGGTAATAGGAGTTGGTACAGCTCCAGCAAACGACGTGGACAATGATGGAACAATCGTGATTGCGGTAAATAGGCGTTGCATCCAAACCGTTGCATCAGGATCTGCATTATCAACGAGCAACTGGTATGCGGTATTATAAGCATCGATAGCGCTAGGCTGTTCGCCACGAGCGAGGTGATAGTCACCCAAATGAGTCGTAGCTTCAGCTTCTTCTAACAGGTATTGATTCTCCTTACTGATTGCAACAATACGTCGCAAAGAAACCGCAACTACATCCCAATGCATCCCAGTTGCCAAACGTTTCGCTTCTACCTGACTATCAATATAGTCTCGATTTGGCACTTCTACATAACCACAGATCGCTGATCCACCCCTATCTTCAGCGTCGACACACCGCTCCTCTTCAATAAGTTCTGGACCAATTCCTCTATAAGAATTAACCGGTTTTCTCGTTTCAATTTGAAGGCGGCGGTATTCCACTGCAGCTTGACCATACAAAGGATCTATCAATTCGGAAGCACTAGCACCCTGTTGTTGCTCCAACTCTGCTATCAGCGTCGAGTAAAATGCGGAAGCATCAGCAACGACTTACTCTGGGGACTCACTCAATAGTCCATGTCTATAGGCCTGGATTTTCCATTGCCCCAATACTTTCGCCATCGCCAGCGCTTGGCTACTAACCGCTCCATGATCGCTTTGATAAACCGAATAAATCTCCTCATAGTTCTCGTCTACTGCGTCCCAATCACGAGCCGCAAGGTTTTTGTTAATCGAGTCAGAGAGCTCAGCGATTTTGGTAGCATCTGAATACGCTACCGGGCTTAAACCAATCGTTAGTGAAAAACCGAAAATTAAAATCGCTGTTTTCAGTACTAAAGTCATGAGAGAAGCCTCCAAGTGTGTAGTGAGATGCATAGCGAGGCAATGTTAGATTCACCAAACTTATCAACAGTCTCTAGTGTTGCTGCTGAACCTTATTGGATTACGTAAACAGAATCCAATACTTACAGGCTCATAATTGAAAATTCACAATGTGTGCACAATTGAGCAAAGAACACCTATTCAGAAATTAACTAGAAGCCCTTCGTTTCCGATTTCTTAATAATAATTACTATCACTATATCTATCATATAGAGCCCTTTGCGAGGGGTGTCGGCTTGGCCGTTTATATAAGGATCTATGTGACTTATACTTTCAACTCCAAGGTCTAAAGACCTAGAAGATAACTGGAGAATAATCTTCATGAAAACCTGGATACTAATAGTCACATTCACGCTTAGTGCTTTCTCGCCGCTGCATACGCTTGAAGCCCAGATTACTAATCCTGTATTAGAATCCATCGAGAAATTAGGCTTAACCGTCCGAATTCAGGATGTCGCCCGGCTTCCGCACACTGGAAATTTACGCCCGGCCGACCAGGACAGAGACCCAAAAACCTGGGCCAGAGTAAGTTTTGTCCATGACGTATCTGATGGTCGCCGTTTTGCGAACGACTCTCGAGGCCAACTATATTTGTTAAATGGAAGTGAATCCTCGCTATATGCCGACGTTGGTGCCGCATTTACTAAAGTTATCTACGCCCGTAATCAAAGCGGATTCATCGGCTTCGCAATGCACCCTGATTTTCCAACAAATGGCCTTTTCTACACAGTGCACGGTGAAACGGCTGTAGACAACGACCACCCGCTCGATTTCATACCGCCAGGCTTTACACGAGAGGACGTTAACTCTCATGACATTATTACCGAGTGGAAGGCGGATGATCCATCCGCAATGACATTCACAGGAACCCAACGTGAGCTAATTCGCGTTGGTCAGGTCGTTATCAATTATTCACATCCATTCGGTTACGTTGGATTTAATCCGACAGCCAAACCGGGTGACTCCGATTACGGACTGATGTATACCAGCGGGAGCGATCTTGGATTCAGTAACGGCCTAGGCCCAAACTCAGAAAACCCTGGTCAAACCCAGCGTCTAGATACAATTGTTACGACAATCTTACGAATTGATCCACGCAGCCCATCCGAATCGCATGGCTTAAAGGGACTTGGTGATTACACAATTCCTGCAATCAACCAATTCGCCGCCGATAATGACCCCAATACACTTGGTGAGATTTATGCCTACGGTTTACGAAATGCCCATCGATTATCTTGGGACTTGGAAGACGGAACGATGTTTGCAGCAGACGTGGGCATGAACCAAATCGAAGAAATAAACATCATCCATGAGGGAAGAAACTACGGCTGGATGGCCCGTGAAGGTTTTTGGGAGAACGGCATGATCCGACCCGGTGGTGCATTAAATCAGCTGTTCGCACTTCCACAAGATATACTTGAGGGGCGGATTGCGGATGAGTTTACCTACCCGGTCGTAATCTACGACCACGATGAAGGACAAGCGATAACCGCTGGTTTTACCTATCACGGCAAGGTCGAAGCATTGCAGGGTAAATTCGTTTTTGGTGATCTTGTGCGAGGCCGGCTGTTCGCCGCTGATGTGGATGCCATGAAAGCCGCCGATGATGGCATCCCGGCAACTG
>DNHK01000005.1 GCA_003485905.1 Gammaproteobacteria bacterium
GTCTTTAAATGCCCAACGATCACTCGCTGCCTCAGGGGCCGAACTTAAAACAGCCATGGAAAGGCTTTCCTCCGGTAAAAAAATCAATTCTGCAGCGGATGACGCGGCAGGTTTTGCCATTGCTGAGCGAATGACCGCACAGATACGCGGCCTGAATATGGCGACAAAGAACGCAAATGATGGTTTGTCGATGTTGGCTGTTATTGAGAACGCTTCTAGTGAAGTGACGAATATGCTCCAGCGAATGCGTGAGTTGGCTGTTCAAGCAAATAATGACACTAATGGTCCGCAAGA
Organism: Gammaproteobacteria bacterium; assembly: GCA_003485905.1. Taxonomy (GTDB): domain Bacteria; phylum Pseudomonadota; class Gammaproteobacteria; order Arenicellales; family Arenicellaceae; genus UBA10349. The sequence continues at coordinate 295 of DNHK01000005.1, forward strand.
TCGAAAATTTTTGCAGGAAGAAGTATCAGCTTTGATTAAAGAGATTGATCGTGTGGCCACTCAGACGCAATACAATGGTCAAGCCATTTTGGAAGTTAGTCAGATACGTCATCTCCAGATAGGAACCGAAGCTGATCAGTCAGTGTCCATAAGAACGTACGGCTTGGGAACGCAATATTCTTTCGGGAACGCTATCGGATTTGTCGAAGGGGGACCATGGTCAACGACTTCAAATGTGTTTGAGTTACACTTAGATAATGACGATTTTTCCGTCAATGATCTCGTCGTAATCGGATCGCCAACAGGGAGTAATTATTCCGAACCAAGATTAATTGTTGGTGTTGAAGACCTGGGCGCTACTCAACGCATCATTCTAGATGCGGGTGTTGGGCAGGTCGTAGAATCAGCGGGAGTTGTTCTCCGGGTTGCAACAATAGATCCTGCAACTGGAGCAGTCACACCTGATGGTGGAAAGGACAGTCTCTTCAACTTGAACGTCGAAACTTCTCCCTCAGAAAGTTTAAATGTTATCAATAGATCGATCGACTGGTTGTCCAATGCACGCGCCTCATATGGTGCTATCCAAAACCGCCTAGAGTACACAGTGTCAAACCTAATGAACGTCGCTGAGTTTACGACTGCTGCGCGCTCAAGGATTGAAGACGCAGACTTTGCAGCAGAGAGCGCAAGACTTGCTAAGGCTCAAGTGCTTCAGCAGACGGGCACTGCCATGTTGGCCCAGGCAAACTCATCATCGCAATTGGTGTTGTCGCTGATCCGGTAAGCTAGGGTTGTCGACAGGAATAATTAATGCTGCGAATGACGTCACCAGAAGCAAACAAGATGTCGTCAGATGAGTGATAAGGCCTGATCAACACAGCTTCTAAATCGGGGAAAAATGCTTTTTATAAGACTCATCGGCTTAATATACCTTGGCACGCAGGAAGAGAAGATGTTGGTCTGATCCGATTAATTTGTTGCTTGAAAGGCAGGCAAGCGTCTAGTTGAAACTTTCCAAAATGCTCGGAGGCGCGAAGATAATCAATATTACCAACGCATAAATTTCTAGAGCATGCCAATTGGCCCTCCAGAGGTCTTTCCGGTTAGACAGGTTACTCGGCATCACGCACCCGAAAACGAACAGGCAGAAGGCGCCATAAAGCAGACCCAACATACCTAAAGCTGACGCGGGTCCAATAGCTTTTGGGTCATCTGCGCCGGCTACATAGGCTACAATGGAAAGCAGAGCAGGTCCCAACATGCTCACCACAACCGCGCGCAAAAATTTACTGCCGCTCATCTGGTCACGCCCAAGCGCGAAAAACAAAACTAGAGGCGCACCAAAAAGTAATACTGTAGTCGTGTCTAAGTATGCGGCCGGCACAGTCTTTGAAAACCATATCTCCAAAACTGGAACCGACACGGCGATAAAAATAAAAACAACATAATCCGTTTTGTAACGAACACCGATTTGATTCTTCAGATCAGAGGTCAGAAAGTAGCCAACCGTTGAAATAAAACCCCCGTGCAAAACCGCCATAAAGGATCTAGAGATAGCTGCGAGGGTTTCTTGCGGACTATTCATATGCATCAGTAGATTGACAAACCAAAGAATGCTGACAAATATCCCGATTGATATACCGGTCGATTGTAGGACTGCAGGCCAGACATCTATTTTCCTAAATTCGGCATAGAGGGCAACAAAAATACAAGGTAGATATATCATGAGGATGACATCTGTCGGAAATGCATTCTTCAATCCCAACACCTGATCAACAGCGATCAAAAAGAACAAAACAGCCACAAAACTAGATCCACTTTTCGTCCAGTTCATGCTTAGCTAGCGCCTCCCAATACTTACGTTATCATTATGCTGTCCACGGGTTTGCGCCCGTTCTAGCCGACAGCACGAAGAACGCTAGCTGGTTCAAACAGCTCGCTTATGTTCGTTCGATTTGTCTTTATCCGTTCCTACGTCCTAGGGTGCCGGCAAGGCGACCATAAATGCAAGCCCCTTGTCTGCCGATGCAACCGCGCAAGCAGCCCTCGCGAAAGCAAAGGAATAATGGGGTCCTACTATTATGCGCCGTTACGTTCTGTGTTGCATGATTGGCAACGGGCGCTCCGATGAGCTGCTCAGTTGGTTAATCAGTTAGTTAATCAGTTAGTTAATAGACGTATTAGGTTATGGTCTTGAACCTCCCCTTTTAGGTAAAAACACCACGATGTTGGCTCTATCAACTTGGTTAGCTACGTCAGGACGATAGCTTATAGCGGCTTAAAGAAACCAACAAGTTAAGCAAAGGTGGTAGGCATGGGGGTGACCATGCCGGGGTCCTTTTGTGTGTAATAAGTGGTCGGAGATTTTGATGGGAATTGAGGCTGTAAAGTAAAAGGCTGGGGGCATCGTCACCTGCGCCGATTTAAGAAGACATACTGAGCAAAAAAATCCATCTGTTAAATTTGACGTGTCCTCGGAGTGACATGAAATCGACTTTTCATGTCCGTAAAATTCCATTACGCTGAGTAGATATATTTTTAGAGGGCTTACCTATGACTGTTAAAGCAAGATTATTTTTAGCAGCTATTGCTGCGAGCATGCTAGTCGGGTGGTCTATCGAAGAGTCGTTTGGGTTCGGCGGACTTATAAACGACATGGCTATTATTCTAATCATTCCCTTCATCTTGATGCTGATATTCGCAGTTAGGCGAAGCAAGGTATCGAATTGGCAACAGATATTTTTAGCTTGTGGCGTACCCTTAGGGCTTCTCTGGGTAGTCGTTGGATTTCATGGCTTAACGTTAGGAGAAGGAGAGAGTTCTGCTATTTACGCCGCGAGTGCTATTGGTTTTTTAACCATTCTTTATGGTGGAATAGTTTCAGCAATTGGCTATTTTGCTATGGATACTAGGAAAATCGAATCCAACCGACTATCGCTCAAAGTCTCTGTTTGTTTTGTGATTCTTTTGGTTGGTCTTGTTCTCTGGGCTTACGAAAGTGCTTTTGGGATATACGCCGCGATGAGTATGCCTGCATTCAGTCTTATTGTAGCCTGCATGATCTCAGCTTTGTGGTTTAAGGGTAAGATGACACTTACGGCGGCGGCAGAAACTTCATTATTCGCCAGCATGTTCACGCTTATCGTCGGCTTAATCTTTTGGTTCCATGAAGAGGGAGACTCGCCAGAGGCTCTAAGCATGATGCTGTGTGGACTGTCCTACGGTCTCTTAATCTATATTAGTCTTTTCATATTTTCGTTAAGCGCTAAAGATAGACAGTTTTTAGATGTAGGGCGAGCTAACTGGCATTGGTTGGAAATAACTTCTTTTTTGGTATTTATGTTATTCGCACCAGAAACTATCAGGGAAATGAAAGACAGTGAGGAAAGTGAATCAGTAAGGGTTAATGAGTTGAATCAGTTAGAACTCAGACTGGCTGATTACGAGGACAGAATTACTGAGTTGGAGCGTCAAAGAGACGAACAGTGACTCGTAAGGTAACTCTGCAGATAAGAAGCGATAAGAATATTTCCCTCAGTAGGACGCGTTCAGGGATCGCTCAAACCTCAAATACAGCGGTGTGATGCCGTCTTAGCGTGACTGAGCGACTCGGTACGGAGCGATTTAACGATTCTAGGTCTAGCATAGAAATCAG
>DNHK01000034.1 GCA_003485905.1 Gammaproteobacteria bacterium
CACTCGTGCAGTGCACTGGGATGATGAGTCGAGTATCTATCAAGATGGCCAAATACTGCACTACGTCGGCGCCTCCCCAAATACTAATCGAGATGCAAATATCAATGAAGTAGACGATCAGCCGCGGGTTAGCATTGGCTGGGGTGTACAAATGATTGATAAGCAACGCGCAGCTGAAGTTTCCTATTTTAACGAGGCATATATATTGGGCTGGGGTGACGATGGAGAGATTAACCACAAGCTCAATCTGTATGGTTACAAGTGCTACCAAGTTCCAAAAGCAGTGGTGGTTCACAAACGTTTTGAAAGCTCTAAACGCTATTTAGCAGCAGTACAAAACCGTTTACGTTTTATCGCTGAAATGTACCGATTGCGAACAATATTGCTGGCTACTCCTGCTCTGCTCGCCTACGAGTGTTCATTAGTAGCGTTTTTGATTATGAAAGGCGGCATGAGCGATTACCTTACTGGTTGGAAAGTATTTTTTCGTGACTTTGGAGATATCCGCCGGGTTCGCAATCAAATTCAATCTTATCGAAAAATACCCGACAACCAGGTAATGGATGCTGGGGATATTTTTGTTTACTCGGATTACGTAAACAATAAAATTCTTATGACGGGGTATAAAGCGCTAAATAAATTTCTTAATATTTATTGGCGACTCATTAGAAAATTTGTGTGATCTATCTCCGAGCGGAGGTTTTCTAGTAACAGTAATGGTCTGTACAATACTAAACACATACAGCATGCAGCGATAAACAAAGAGGCAACTAATGCGATCATTTATGCCACTACCTACACGACAACGAGGGCAATCCGGGTGAAAGAGTACCAAACGGAGGGTACAACGCGCTTGCAGGGAGCATTGACTGACGATTCTACGTCAGCGGTAAGTAAGTATCAGGATATTAATGTGGGGAATCGGCGGTTTATCAGTCTATTAGCGTTTGAGCTATATACTGTCTTTTTCACGCCATTACCGGGCGCTATTGGCTATTTGTTACGAAAATTCTATTTGAAACGATTGCTTGGCTCCTGCGGTAGCGCTTTGATTGTTGGTCGCGGAGTAACTATTAGGCATCCGGCAAAAATTCACTTGGGAAACAATGTTGCTGTTGATGACTATGCAGTTCTTGATGCCAAGGGAGAATCCAATCGTGGCATTACCTTGGGCAACAATGTAATGGTTGGTAGAAGTACCGTCTTGAGCTGTAAGGATGGTGATATTGCGATCGGAGACAACAGTAATATTGCCCAATCATGCTTCATCCAGTCTGCGAGCAATGTCGTTGTCGGTGAAAAAGTGTTGTTTGGCGCTTTTTGTTATTTGATAGGCGGTGGTGACCACAAGAGCGAGTCTACTGAAGTACCAATAATGGATCAAGGGCAAACAGTTAAAGGAATTAATATTAGCAATAACAGCTGGTTAGGAGCATCAGTTCAAGTATTGGATGGTACGAATATCGGCCGTGATGCAATCGTCGGTAGCGGTTCTGTGGTTACGCGGGATGTCGCCGATTACACCGTAGTCGCTGGTATTCCCGCCAAAAAGCTTAAAGATAGACGCGAATCATGACGACAGACGTTATTCATGCAGACGTTTTGGCAGGCGAACCAACAGAGTACCAATCTATGTTGCTCCGTCTGTTCGATAAATCCATACTGAAGAAGGCTAAATTTGCTGCGATACGCCGCTATATGCCACTCACCGGTGGTTTACGATGTTTGGATATCGGCGCTGATAACGGTGTATTAAGTTACTTGCTACGTGAATCGGGAGGCGAATGGACCAGCGCTGATTTGGATCCTGCGATCGTTGATGGAATCAAGCAGATGGTTGGGGAACAGGTCGAGTTGTTTGATGGTGGGCGCACTGACTACTCAGATGGCACATTTGATGTCATAGTAATTATCGATTTCCTTGAGCATATTCAAAATGATAGGGCGTTTATTGGTGAACTGCATCGAATCATGAAGCCCGATGCCTGCTTAATTATCAACGTCCCACATTATCGCCCAAATGCCTTGATACGTAAGTTGAGGCTGGCTTGTGGGCTTACGGATGAAAAGCATGGCCATCTAAGACCAGGATACGATTTAACCTCATTGAATTTGATCTGTAGCGAGTACTTTGAGATTAGCGAGCACCATACTTACTCTCGTTTTTTTGTTGAGTTCTATGATGTATTGATCAGCTTACTACTAGAGCGAATGTCGGGTGATAGCCAGGGTCAAAACGACGACAATGGCGGCGATAAAAGTAAGGGAAATGTCGTTAGTGGCGACGATCTGAATAAACATCGGAAAAAGTTCAAAATATTTAGCCTTATTTATCCATTTGTATGGTTGTTGGCACAGCTCGATCGATTACTATTCTGGACACAGGGACATAGTCTGATCGTTAAAGCACGTAGGCGTAATTAACTACTTAATTATAATAAATCCCTTATCAATATTGTTTATCGCTTCTTATTCGCGGCTTGGTGTCAGTATGTCTGTGAATTTTATTAGAGTTTAATTATGAAGATCGCTATTACTGGTGCGACAGGGTTCTTGGGTTCAAACCTCACAAGAGCATTGCAATTGGAAGGCCATACAATTCATGCGTTGGTGCGTGACGAACAGAAAATGGAAGGATTAATAGAGCCTGATTTTTTTGTTACCGCGGATATTAATGATCACGATGCGCTGACCAAATTATTTACTGGCGTAGATGCGGTAATTCATACCGTCTCAAATTTTCGTGTTGTTAAAGGCACCGATGAGTCTTATTACCAGACCAATCAACAAGGCACCGAATCTGCACTAAAGATCGCTAAGGCCTGTGGCGTAAAACGTTTTATTCATACCTCCACCATAG
>DNHK01000389.1:0-2250 GCA_003485905.1 Gammaproteobacteria bacterium
ACCGGCATTTGACATACCCTTGTTCCCCCTTTACGTTTTCGAACGACTAACCCTTCATCAGCTAGGGTTTGTAGGGCGCGATTAATTGTGGTTCGAGCACATCCATACTCTTCCGCAAGGACTAACTCACCGGGAATGAGTGCGCCGAGTTTCCATTCACCAGACTCAATGCGTTCTCTGAGTGCTTGCCTAATATTATGGTGTGAGTTGGCTGTCATAGTTGGTTTTAAAGTTCGTTTCGCAACCGTTTTATGGTTTGTCGAAATTTACTGGTTATTTTATCGTGCAGAAAATGGGCTCCATCGCAAACCACATGTCTACCGGCTGCCCATACGTCGCGGACAATATTATCATCACTTGCAAATATCCATGTATCTAGAATAGTGTCATTTGATAAGCCCGCAATTGAGTAGTGTTCATCGTCCAGTGCGACTAGGTCAGCATATGCTCCAACTTCAATAACGCCTGAATTTCGCGCAAGCGCTTGCGCGCCGCCAATAGCTGCACGTTCATAAAGATAACGGCCATTTGAAGGCACCTCTTCACTGCTAAGAACAACGCGCCGCTGATCTCGTAAGCGTTGAGATACCTCAAGCATACGCAGTTCTTCACTGAGGCCTATCCTAACATTTGAATCAGAACCAATACCAAAGTGACCACCATTCTCAAAAAACGTTAGGGCATCAAATACTCCGTCACCCAAATTTGCCTCGGTGATAGGGCACAAGCCCGCGATTGCACCTGACTTGGCGAAATCGATTAGTTCGGAGTTATCGGTGTGCGTTGCGTGTATAAAACACCACCGCTTATCTATTGCAAACTCATCCAGGATCCAACGGACTGGCCTTTGTCCAAGTGCTTGAACGACCTCATCTACTTCACCTTGCTGCTCTGCAATATGAATATGAATGGGCGCATCCTTGTCTAGGTTGCTTGCCATAAGCAAACCCTCTTTTGTTACAGCTCTAAGCGAATGTGGCGCAACCCCGAGGGCATAGTCATTTGGTAGATTGGTCATGCTAGTGCTAAGCGATGAAAATAGACTTTGGAATTGATCCAAATTGCAGCCAAAACGCATCTGAGCACCCTGTAAATCTTTGTTGTCTAATCCGCCACGCATATACAAGACAGGAAGATGAGTATAGCCAATGCCTGTTGTAAGGGACGCTTGAAATAGGCGTTCTGAGAGCTCGCAGATGTTTTCGAAAGGAGCGCCATTAAGATTGTGATGCAAATAGTGAAATTCGGCAGACGCTGCATAACCCGATTCAAGCATTTCCATTTGCACCTGAGTTGCAATTACTTCTAGATCAGCCGGTGAAAGTATTTCTAGAAATCGGTACATGACTTTTCGCCATGTCCAAAAGTCATCGAATGGGTTTGGCCCCTGCTGTTCTGCCAATCCGGCCATAGCTCGCTGAAATGAATGGCTGTGCAGATTTGAAAGGGCGGGCAGTAGGATGCCAACCTTTACACTTTCATTACCTGTGGCAACAGAAATGTCAGAAATACGTCCGTTGTCATCGATGGTTACCGCAACATTTTGTTGCCATTCTGAGCCAGTCAAAGCTTGCTTTGCAAAAATTGTCGTTGCCATATATTTGCAATCTAATTATAATATGTGCATACATAATATAATACCATACCAAGTAGATTCCACAACGTTTATGCAGCGCAAAACGCTTTATACGGATTGCAGAGTGGCCACAATGCAACCGAGTAAGTCTGATTATGGCCTTATTGATACTGCAGCAATTGCGGTTCGCGATGGGCGTATTGTCTGGGTGGGCGATATTCAGGCGTTGCCAAACCAATATTGTGATTATGTAAACGAATCTTTAGGTCAACGTTTAGTGACACCCGCGTTAATTGATTGTCATACCCATCTCATATTCGGCGGTAATCGAGCGCGTGAGTTTGAAATGCGGCTGAATGGTACGAGCTATGCGGAAATCTCAAAAGCAGGTGGCGGTATAGTTTCTACCGTTCAGGAGACGCGAGCGGCCAGCGATGAGGAGTTACTTCAAGGTGCTATAGCAAGGTTGGATAATCTTATTGCTGAAGGTGTTTCAGTAGTAGAAATTAAGTCGGGCTATGGTTTAAACATTGCTGATGAGATGCGTATGCTTCGAATCGCACGTAAGCTGGAAACGTTAAGGCCTGTGAAGGTATTGACAACCTGGTTAGCTGCGCATGCATTGCCACCCGAGTACCGAAGCAAACCAAATGATTATCTAAGTGAAGTCGCGA
>DNHK01000389.1:2270-5702 GCA_003485905.1 Gammaproteobacteria bacterium
AAGCCGTTAAAGAGGGGATAGTAGATGCCGTTGACGGGTTTTGCGAATCAATCGCGTTTTCTGCAGCGCAAATTGAGCGCTTGTTTGAAGAAGCTCAATCTTTGGGCTTACCCGTCAAGTTACATGCAGAACAATTATCGGATCAAAAAGGTGCATTGCTTGTTGCTAAGTATGCTGGTCTCTCGGCAGATCATTTGGAGCATCTATCAGTGGACGATGTTACAAAGTTCGCTGAATCTGATGCTGTTGCTGTGATGCTGCCAGGCGCATTCTACACACTTGGTGAAACGAAAGTTCCCCCGATAGATGCACTTCGTTCTGCAGGCGCTGATATGGCGGTTGCAACTGACTGCAATCCCGGTAGTTCACCCATTTCATCAATTTTGATGGTCATGAATATTGCATGTACACAATTTTCCATGACGCCGGAAGAAGCTCTTGCAGGTACTACGCGATGCGCTGCTAAAGCGCTTGGATTACAGGGTGATTATGGTGTTATCGACGCCGGTGCGCTTGCTGAGTTCGCGGTTTGGAATGTACAACACCCAGCCGAGTTATCTTATTGGGTCGGATCCTCTCCCTTGCATAAACGTATTTCCTGTGAAGAAACGGCATGAAGATACTTCTTGCTCCGGGTCGAACGACACTCGCACAACTCGAAACCGTTTATCGAAATAAGTTTAGATTCGAACTAACGCCAGATTCTTTTGATGCGGTCAGAGTGGGGGAGTCTAGGCTTACGGATCGACTCAAGAGCGGCGAGACCATCTATGGTGTCAATACTGGATTCGGCAAACTTGCCTCGGTCCGAATCGACGACGAAAACTTGGTTAATCTGCAGCGTAATCTCGTGCGCTCTCATTGCGCTGGTTTTGGGTAGCCTTTACCACACAATATTGTTCGACTGGGTATCGCTTTGAAATGCTTGTCACTTGGGCGAGGTGCCTCGGGTGTTCGAGCTTTGGTCATCGAGCTACTACAAGACATGGTTGGTGCAGACATTATTCCAGTCATTCCTGCTCAAGGTTCCGTGGGTGCTTCAGGTGATCTGGCTCCGTTAGCTCATATGGCGGCTACGTTAATTGGCGAAGGAGAAGTTTTCTATAAAGGTGAACAAATACTGTCCTCTAAGGCATTTGAGTTGGAGGGATTGAAGCCAATTGTGCTTCAGGCGAAAGAAGGTCTTGCATTACTTAATGGGACACAAGTATCAACGGCACTAGCATTAGCGGGGCTTTTTGGCGCGTGGCGCTTAGCTATAACGTCAATAACAACCACTGCGCTTTCAATTGACGCTGCAATGGGATCAAGTGCCCCATTTCATGACGAGATTCATCAATTGCGTGGACATCGAGGCCAGATTGATAGCGCAAAAAGGCTGCGTGCATTACTTCGGGGATCTGAAATTCGGGAAAGTCATGCGGTAGGTGATGAACGGGTGCAAGATCCCTATTGCTTGCGGTGTGCGCCACAAGTGATTGGCGCATGCATGGACCAACTGCAACAGGCTGGTACGACATTACAAATTGAAGCAAATGCGGTGACGGATAATCCGCTGATACTTTCCGATGGAAACATCGTGTCAGGCGGTAATTTCCACGCGGAACCAGTGGCGTTAGCAGCAGATCAAATCGCGATTGCTATATCTGAAATTGGGTGTATTGCTCAGCGCAGGATCGCATTGTTAGTTGATCCTGTTTTAAGTTTTGGTTTGCCTGCTTTTTTAGCACCTGATCCGGGTTTGAAGTCCGGCTTGATGATTGCTGAGGTCACATCCGCCGCTCTAATGAGTGAGAATAAAGCGCTTTCTAACCCGCGGTCAGTCGACTCTACGCCGACTTCTGCAAACCAGGAAGACCATGTCTCCATGGCTTGTCATGCCGCACGTAGATTACTAGAGATGAATAAGAACCTTTCTGCCATCCTTGGAATTGAATCTATGGCTGGAGCTCAAGGTGTTGAGCTTCGGGCACCATTACAAACCAGTGATCATTTAAAAACAGTTATTTCCAAGATTCGGCAGCATTGTCCTTCGTTGGTGGACGACAGAATGGTAAGTGAAGATATTACTAATATTGCGAACTTGGTTCATGAAAGTGACGAGCTCTGTGCTCTTGGGGGCGGCTTGGTTGCCTTGGGTTTGGGTACATGAAACTGGTGGATGTCATCCAGGGGAGTGGTCCAATAATATTGGGTCAGCCGCACTCTGGAACCTTTGTTCCCGATGAAATATTTAAAAATCTAAACAAACTTGGTCGACAATTATTAGATACCGATTGGCACGTTCCACAGCTTTATGAAGGATTGTTAGACAATGCTTCGGTAGTGAAAGCTAATTTTAGTCGTTACGTAATTGATCCAAATCGTGACCCGCAATGCGTAAACTTATACCCCGGTCAAAACTCTACGGATTTAGTCCCGATCTCTACGTTTGATGGTGATCCAATCTGGCAAACTAAACCGACGGCAGAGGAAATTCAACGGCGACTTAACAATTATCATAGCGAATACCACCAAATATTGAGCGCGGAAATAGCGCGTGTGAAAGCCTTACACGGCGTAGCGGTCGTATACGATTGTCATTCGATTCGATCAAAAATACCGTACTTGTTCGACAATCTTTTGCCGGATCTGAATATAGGCGACAACAGCGGTAAATCATGCGCGAACGAGATTACGCTTGGAATCCAAAAAGTTTGCCAAAGCATTAATACTCATACCTATGTAGTCAATGGCCGATTTCGAGGCGGGTGGACGACTCGACACTATGGCGCCCCCGAAGAGGGTGTGCATGCGGTACAAATGGAATTAGCGCAGCGTGTCTACCTAAAGAGTGAAAGTGTTCCCTTTGATTACGATGAAGAAAAAGCAGCGTCTTTGCGAAGTGTGTTGTCTGACATTCTTCATGGAATAAATAACACAATTTTGGAGTATTCATCTGGAGTGTCGTCATGAATAAATCTTTAAGTCGTAAACGTGACATAAGAAGCCCAAGAGGTAACAAGCTTTCCTGTAAGTCGTGGGCTACGGAGGCTCCGTACAGAATGATTCAAAACAATTTAGATCGAGAGGTGGCGGAAAACCCAGATGAGCTAGTGGTGTATGGCGGGATTGGTAAGGCCGCGAGAACGTGGAAAGATTTCGATACGATTCTTGAAACTTTAAAAGAGCTTAGTGAAGACGAAACGCTATTGGTGCAATCGGGTAAGCCCGTTGGGGTGTTTCGTACGCACAAAGATGCACCTAGAGTGTTGATAGCAAACTCTAACTTAGTGCCACAGTGGGCGAATTGGGATCACTTTAATGAGCTAGATCAAAAAGGTCTGATGATGTTTGGTCAGATGACGGCAGGCTCTTGGATATACATTGGTACTCAGGGGATCGTTCAAGGTACTTATGAGACATTTGTGGAAGCAGGGCGACAACACTATA
>DNHK01000389.1:5740-6221 GCA_003485905.1 Gammaproteobacteria bacterium
CTAACCGGAAAATGGATTTTGACAGCGGGCTTGGGTGGCATGGGGGGTGCTCAGCCGCTAGCAGCATCTATGGCCGGTGCTAGTTGTCTTGCCGTCGAGTGTGATCCTAAGAGCATAGATTTTCGATTACGGACAGGCTACCTCGATAGAAAGGCAAATTCGTTGGACGAAGCGTTAGCGATGATTAATGAGTGGACAGAATCTGGTCAAAGTAAGACCGTTGGTCTGTGTGCAAATGCGGCCGATATTTTTCCAGAATTAATCGAACGAGGTATACGTCCCGATATTGTGACCGACCAAACATCTGCGCACGATCCATTAAATGGCTATTTGCCTCAAGGTTGGACTTTGTCTGAATGGAAGAGTAAGCGAGTGTCTGCTCCCGAACAGGTGACTAAGGCATCGCGAGCGTCAATGAAGTTGCAAGTTCAAGCAATGCTCGATTTTTGGGCTCAGGGTATTCCTACACTTGATTATGGTA
>DNHK01000220.1 GCA_003485905.1 Gammaproteobacteria bacterium
TAAAAGATATTCGCTCGCAAATGATGGTGCTCATCAATGCGGGCGCGTCGCTTGACACGATTTTGAACGCTGGCATCACGAAGGCCTATGACGACGTGCAGGGTGATCCCGTTAGACTGCTGAATCGCGCTTACTTTAGTCTGACGCATAAAGTGGTGGATCGTTAATCTAGTAGCTAGACTAAACGTTTCTGGTTTTTGAGATAAGCCTTGCGCCAATGTCAAGGTCACAAATTTAAAATGGTTTACTTCCAAACGCAGCGGTTTGTAGCCTCAAATTTCGCGGGAATGTTAGGTAAAACCAGACGTAGCAAGAAAAAGCCCATTTTTAAAGCAAGTTACCTCGTTTTAGAAGCCTGTGGCTTAGTCATCTACAGTCTTAAAGCCTGTTGTCAAAAAATGAACTTTGCTTGACTCGCTAAGAGCTCTCAGGTGGTTGCGTTCAGTGTTAGTGATTAGAATAGTCTTCAGCGGATTATCAGCGGATTATCAGCGAATAAAGGTAACTTCTCGTTCTCTGCTCTGAGTTTGCGTTTCATGGTCATTATCAGTGAAGCTGGATAAGCTCACTGGGAATTAATCAACCATTCCAAGATACGATTTAAACTGCTAGGTTGTAAGAGAGCTTTTCAGGAGCGTGAGATTCATGTTCGGAGCATGAGAGTTATGCGCCTTGTTCGCAGTAGTTCAATGCTAGAAGGATTTGGAAGTTTGGGTTGTGGCGTTAGTTGCATTCGGGGCGAAATGTAAAATCCTTAAAATGAAAGCATTTGAGGGGACCAAGTGGTAAACTGGTGCGGCAAATCTAAAATTTTGTAAGAGCAGCAGTTACATGATGCAAGCTAGTAAGCCCTTGGGGCTAATCAGATTAATTTTACTGTGCCTTTGCTTCTGCCAAAATTCGGTCGGATGGTCTGCTGATTTTACATTGGATGTGGATCAGGATGGAGAGTCTCAACCGACAACGGATGGACAATTAGTTCTTCGCCATCTTTTTGGGTTTTCTGGCGCGCCGTTGGCGAGTGGAGCAATTGGTTTGGAAGCCCAGCTCAAAACGGCTTCTGAGGTATCGAGTTACCTTCAGACGAACCAAACTTCTTTAGACGTCGACGGTGATGGAGAGGCTCTACCGCTGACGGATGGTTTGTTGATTTACCGATATTTGTCGGGTGCCTCAGGTGAGGCTTTGATCAAGGGAGCCGTTGGGCCCGATGCAAGCCTAAAAAGCGCTGACCAAATTGAGGCTTCGCTTGGCAAAATCTCATCGGGTCAGGTTCTCAACGGTAGTAACGAGCCGCTCGGCGAAATCACATCAAATTTTAATGCGCACGCCATTGTGGTTTCCGATCATGTTGATGGGCAGAAGAACCCTGTGCTCTATAATTTTGGACCCGATGTTGATTCGAACCGCTTGATGCTTGAACTTTCTGGGCAGGCGATTGATTTGAGTCATATCCAATCGACGTTTTCAGAGGAGCCGTCCGAGGTTGAGTCTGCCCGCGTAATGTTTTTATTGGATCGCGTTCCAGCAGCAGGCAAAAGCGGAAGCTTTACGTTCGATATGACTTTGTTAGATGGGAATGATAGTCAAAAAGATGAAGGTGAGCGACAGTTGAGCACTGGTTTTATAGTCGAATGGTCATCTGATGGCGAAATATTGACTTTTTCATCGCCCGTCCAAGATCAAAGGATTCAAGTTAATGGGTTGGGTGGGGAGTTGCTAGGTGTCCAACCCAGGGTTATTACTGCGAGAGCCGTACCAGAATTTCCTGGCTATGCCGCAGCGATCGAGATTCGTTTGTTAGAGTTCTTCGATCAGTCTCTGCTGGACCGGTTAAAGAGCGCTGGTTTTTACGAGTCAATCGCCACTTGGTTTGATGATGTGACGTCCTACCATCTGACGGTCGATTTATTGGGAAGTGATTCCGCAATCTCTGTTATGGGTTATCAAGGTTCGGTCTTTGACCAAATTCAAGCGAAATTAACAATCGATGATGTTTCACTGCCCTCGAGCACAGGGTTAAACATTGCGAGCTCTGTTGAGTCGGTATCACCGAATCCAGGTGGCTACGTGGTATTTATGGATGGTTTTAGTGACAATGAAGGCGCGTCCCAGGGTCTACTCGCCTCACTGGGCGATGCAGTTCTGAAAGGACAAACGCCACCGGGATATGTTGTTGCGTCATCGGTTTTGAATGATCAAGTTGGTTTGAGTGCGCCCATGGCCGGGTTGAGGGCCTATTTGAATAATGCGCCTGGGGAATCGGAGTCGATATCCTTGCAAGTAACTTGGACTGAGGGTGATGATGGGCTGCGATCAGGTGATGAGAGGCAATTAACTGCATCGGTGCCCATGCAGTTTACGCCGGAAGGTGTCGGCGGAAAGTTTACGCTGGATAGCTCTGGCGGTTCGTTACTGCGTGTTGATGGTAACGCCTGTACTGAAGAAGGCTCCTGCAGCCTGGAAGCCGTTCAAGTCGAGGCCCCAGGTCTTTCACTGCTAGCACCTGATGACGATGAGGCTCAAAAATTAGTTATCAGTCTGCTGCCCTTGGCGGGCGCGACAGGCGCATCCGCTCTGCAAGCGGATTTCTTCAGGGCGGGTAATTATCACTTCAAAGTTGAGTTTAGACCGCGCGCCGGTGTCCTTTCTTACGAGGAGTTGACAGTGAGCTCAATTGAGGGTGTCGTAACGCTGCGCTGAGGAGAGGCCCCAACGAGCGCTTTTTGGCTGGCGTGAGCTATTAGGAGCGGCGAAACCTGTGTGATGAATTTAGATAGGCAAGGTAAACGAGCGTTGATGACCGGAGAGAGTCGTAGTCTCGGTGATACGTTGGTAAAAATGCCGACCCGTCATGGTGCCTATGTCAGTTTTGGGCTTTAAGAGACTAAGTTTCAAGGATCGTTTCCAAGGTTGAGACGCTTACAGCATTGCGAACGGACACTGACATTGTGGTGAGAGAGTTTGGGTAGTCTATTTGAAGCGAACGAGCAGTTGGGCCTGCGCAGAAGACCTGATTTGGGGAATCTCAGTTTTAGTCAAATTAAAAAAACAGGCTGAGTCGTTCGATAGCATTTTGTCACGAGGCTCTTATTTTGCTTTTAGAAGTGTGATCGCATGTCATCACAATGGTTCAGTAAAGTTCTGGATGAGACGTCAGTGTTTCGAAAAGTTCACCCGATTGTGAGTAGGGGTAAAGAGCCTCATTTGGAGTTAAATGTTGACCTTTATGGACTTTGGCACTAAATTGGGTAAAGCGATCGCTTACGGGTCGGCGAAGCGCCGTTTATTTAGAAAACCTAAAGTCATGATGGCTTAAAGAAGCGAAAGTTTGAAAGGGTCAACTGGAGAGGGTCAATGAATCGAATTTTGTTTGGTATGGCGATGCTGCT
>DNHK01000333.1 GCA_003485905.1 Gammaproteobacteria bacterium
CTGGGCTCAACGCTTCCTTAAAGGCGACAGCTTTTGCGGCGATAACGTGCATCAATGGGCCACCTTGAGAACCCGGAAACACGCGAGAATTAAACGCTTTCTCTAATTCAGGGTTCGATTTGGCCAAAATTAGTCCACCACGTGGCCCACGTAATGTCTTATGCGTAGTAGTGGTTGTAACATCAGCTATATTGACCGGGCTTGGGTAAATCCCAGCAGCGACTAATCCGGCAACGTGCGCCATATCTGCCATAAAATACGCGCCAACGGCATCAGAAATATCCCTAAATCTCTGCCAATCTACAACGCGGGAGTAGGCACTAAACCCCGCCACAATCATTGCTGGCTTATGCTCATGCGCTAGACGTTCAACCTGTTCATAATCTATCTCGCCAGTGTTCTCGTCTAGACCATATTGAACCGATTCGTATACGGAACCAGAAAAATTGACTTTAGCCCCATGAGTCAAGTGACCGCCGTGCGCTAAACTCATACCCAGCACCGTTTCTCCCGGCTTCATACAAGCAAGATAAACTGCACCATTCGCCTGAGAACCAGAATGCGGCTGTACATTGGCATAATCGGCCGAAAACAACTGTTTCGCGCGTTCAATGGCCAAATGTTCAGCTACATCTACATTTTCACATCCACCGTAATACCGTTTGCCCGGATAACCCTCAGCGTACTTGTTGGTCATTTTTGAGCCTTGTGCCGCCATGACCATGGGGCTGGCATAGTTTTCTGAGGCTATCAGCTCTATATGCTCCTCTTGGCGAAGGTCTTCCGCTTTCAGCGCTGCCCATAATTCTGGATCGAATTCGCTAATACTTTTATCTGGATCAAACATTTTGGCTCTGCTCTCGAGAATATAACTGAGGTTGTTTATTGCAAACTAGATTCACTAGCGGCTTGGATGGTTAATGGCTGCCAATCAGGGTAGCAACTCACCTTCCAGAGTTTTATCATCTTTTTCTGGAGGGAGTAAATCTTCACGGGATACACCCAAGGTGTACACTGCAGGACTTGCGATGAATACCGAAGAGTAAGTACCGATAATAACGCCCACAATCATCGCAAGTGAGAAGCCAGCAAGTACTTCACCACCATAAAAATATAGCGACAACAGTACCAACATGGTTGTAACGGAGGTCAAAATTGTGCGTGGTAAGGTTTGATTGATGGCTCGCTCAATAACTTGCTCAGTAGTCGCTTCTAGCAAGGTTCGAAAATTTTCTCTAATTCGATCAAACACCACGATCGTATCATTCAGGGAATAACCTATAACCGCAAGCAATGCAGCTAGCACAGGCAGAGAGAACTCGATCCCAGAGATTGAGAAAAAGCCTAACGTAATCAACACGTCATGTATTAAAGCAATAACCGAACCCAATGCAAAACGCCACTCAAAACGAAACATCACATATATCAAAATTCCGCCCAGCGCCCACATCAAAGCCGATAAACCTTTATCCAAAAGTTCAGCGCCAAACTGAGGCCCGACGAATTCCACCCGCTGTAATTGCACCTCACAGACAGCTATCGAGCCATTCGCTGAACATTGTTGTCTACCGGTGCTATCGGTCGAACTCAATCCGGTTTCAGAATACGGCAATCGCAAGGCTTCGACTAATCGCGTACTAAACTCAGCGTCCTGAGTATCCCCGCTCAACGGTACCCGCACCATTACATCTCTGGCTGTCCCAAAGTACTGGACCACCGAATCCCCATAGCCAACTTCAGCGAGCGTCTGACGAACATCGCTGATTTCTATAGTGCTTTGGTATTGAAGCTCGACCAAAGTACCCCCGGTAAAATCTATTCCCAGAACTAATCCACGAGTCATCAGCGAAGATATACTCCATGCGATTAAGCCTACCGAAAGTACCCTAGCGATTAACCGCCACGACAAAAAAGGAATACTAGTCTCTTTATTAAGTATTTGCATAGTAAACGATTCAAATAGCCAATTTTTCGACGCGGCGATTGCCGTATATCAAGTTCACCAAAATGCGAGTCACGAAAATTGCGGTAACCATCGAAGTTAAAATGCCGATACTTAAGGTAATCGCAAACCCTTTAATTGGACCAGTACCAAAGTTGAATAACACTAGCGCCGCTATCAGAGTTGTCACATTAGCATCAACAATCGTTGAAAACGCCTGCTCGTATCCTCGATGAATACTCACTTGTGGCCCCGAGATGGCGCGTAACTCCTCTCTAATACGCTCAAATATCAGTACATTTGCGTCAACCGCCATACCTACGGTAAGCACCATGCCCGCGACACCCGGTAAGGTTAGTGTGGCTTGAAACAACGATAACACGGCAACAATAATCACTAAATTCAGGGTTAGCGCAGTACAGGCAACTAATCCAAACACACGGTAATACAGTGTCATAAAAATTAGTACGGCTATTAGTCCACCCACGACTGACTTAAGTCCCTTATCAATATTCTCCTTACCAAGACTCGGCCCAATAGTACGTTCTTCGACTATAAACACCGGCGTTGCTAAAGACCCTGCCCTAAGCAACAAAGCCAAATCCTGTGCCTCAGCGTTACTTTCCAGTCCGGAAATCTGAAAGCGTTTACCTAACTGATCTCGAATTACCGGCGCTGTTATAACTTCCTCTACGCGTTTAGCAATAAAAACCTCATTGCCCTGCTCGTCTAGCGCCGGATTACCCGCACCGTCAAGCTTAGCTTCGCGCAAGTTTTCAACATAAAGAATAGCCATGCGATTACCGATATTATCTCCAGTAATCCGTCGATTAATGGCGCTTCCTTTAGAATCGAGAGTCAGATTCACTATTGGCCCACCAGAAAGGTTATCGAAACCACTACCAGCGTCAATGATGTTCTCTCCGGAATAGATCATTTGCTTTTTAAGTAATATTGGCTGACCGTCACGAAACCGATAAATTTTAGAACCCGCAGGAGCAACGCTACGAATACTGGAACTAATATCGTTATCCTCATCCACAAGCATTACTTCTAACGTGGCTGTTCGCCCCAATATATCTTTTGCTCGCGCTGTATCTTGTACACCTGGTAACTGAACCACAATTCGATCTGCTCCTTGCCGCTGCAACACCGGTTCCGACACACCCAATTCATCGATTCGACTTCGCAAGGCTGTTATATTTTGCTGTAGCGCAAAATCACCAACCTCTTTAAGCCTGGCCTCACTAACTGTTAGCAGTAGCTCGGGAAATTCAGCTTCATCATTAGGCACTCCTAGCAACTCAATATAGTTTCTAACGATCTGATCGTATCCTTTATCTCGAGTTTCAATATCTCTGAACTTAATTAGAATCGTACCGTCCGCTTGCAATCGAACTCCTCGGTGACGTATATCCTCCTCACGAAGCAAGGTACGTATATCTTCCACATAACTTGCTTTAGCTCGCTCCTGTGCTGCGGGGATGTCTACCTGCATTAAAAAATGAACTCCACCGCGTAGATCAAGCCCTAGGTACATGGGCACCGCACCTAAATTTGCCAGCC
>DNHK01000320.1 GCA_003485905.1 Gammaproteobacteria bacterium
CAGTCGGTGCGATTTCTGTGCATGGTGTGGTAGGTCTGCTTGGTTTGTTATTAGTACCATTAACAAATGATGGCTCAAGCTTTACTGGTCAGTTAATCGGTGCTGCAACAATTTTCGGTTGGGTATTCATAACCAGCTCGATTGTGTGGCTGCTAATTAAAGTGACTATAGGTATCCGTATCTCCGAAGAAGAAGAATATGCGGGCGCGGATATTGCTGAATGTGGTCTGGAAGCTTACCCAGAATTCACTAGCGGGCAATGATAAGTTTCTCCTCCTCCAGCTAATTGTTAGCTGCTTTAAGGGGCGCCCTAGGCGCCCCTTTTTTCTATTTTCAGCGAAAGGGTTTATTGCATTGATTGGCATATACATCGAGTATTGTTAACTGAGATAGCAATCTTTTGCTATATTTACGTTCATGGAAAAGCCTCAAGACGTTATAGATTCAATCCTTGAAATTGGTCGAAAAGCTATGCCTACTGGGATGGCAGATGCGATAAAAGACAATTCGCTAGCGCTTATGAAAAGTAAGTTAGAGGAGTTGGATGTGGTTAGTCGCGAAGAGTTTGATATTCAAACGGGCGTACTGGCAAAAACACGAGCAAAATTGGAGCTATTAGAGGCAAGGTTAGCCGAGTTAGAAGAGAATCTGACCAAATAACTTGTAGGGTTCACATAGGGTTCGCTCGCCTGTAGGAATCGTTTTAGTATATCCGATAATTGTGAGCGAGCTTTGTTCACCCTGATCGGCGCTTGTGCATGCGTTGTTTGTTCCGTAAGATTCCCCTACCTGATGGTGCCTTTGCGTAATTGCTTGTTCGCAGCTTATTACGATCATGTGTTACGACAAAGGGTAAACGGGAAGTAGGGTGTCCTCTATAGGATTTCCCTCGCTGCCCCCGCAACGGTAAAGCGCATCGCGTTAAGCCCGACACCGGCCAACAGGTAACTTGTAATGATGAAGCGGAGGGCTTTGTCGCGGGTGTTCAATCTTGTTCCCCCCGTAATCTCTCCCTCAGTGCAACTTTAACCTGAGGAACTATCTTGTGAAATACTTACCTATAGCTGCGTCTTTGGCACTATTAAGCGGTACTGAGTTGACGCTGGCGCAATCAAAAAATCAAAATGTCTACGATGAGTTAACGGTTACTTCTAGCCGTATTGAGGTGCCGATGAGACAAATAGCGACTTCAGTCACTATTATTAATCGCGAAGAGCTTGAACTTAAAGGGTATAGCTCAATAGCTAACCTCTTGAGAACCGAAGCCAGTATTGCAGTTAGCAATAGTGGTGGACAGGGCAAAGCGACCGCTTTGAGGATTCGCGGCGAAGAAGGTTTTCGAACTATGGTGTTGATAGACGGGGTCAATATGTCGGACCCAACGAGCACGCAGATTGGGCCGCAGATCGAAAATTTATTGTCCAGCTACGACGTGGAGCGTGTTGAAGTTCTGCGTGGACCGCAGGCATTTATGTATGGAGCTGATGCTGGAGGGGTAGTAAATATTATTACCCGATCTGCTGGTGAAACGATGGCAGGAGGTGTTTCTATCGAATCAGGTTCTTATGGGACTGTTAACACAGCCGCTCGATTATCCGGAGGGAGTAACGCTATGGATTATTCTCTTGCTATCACACGCAATGAAAGTGATGGCTTCAATGCGCGTGTCGATGACACCAGTTTGAGGGATGATGATGGTTATAAAAATACGACTATCCATGCCAAATTAGGTTGGAATATTAGCAAAGCTGTGCGGGCATCTTTAGTCTTGCGCGATATTGACGCCGATACCGAGTTCGACAACTGCGGCTTTCCGTCGGTAGATGCGTGTGAGGCATTTTCTAAACAACAAAATGCTAAATTGAAACTGGAGTATAAGACTGTATTGGGGGATCACTCTATTTCCTATGCCAAGACCGATATAGATCGAGAGATATTGCAGTCAGGCGTAAAGTCATTTGCGACCATGGGAGAAACCAGTGAGTTGGAATATTTAGGTTCATACGGCTTCGGTGATTCGCAAACTATAGTGTTCGGCGCAGATTATGAAAAATATGAAATCACCGCTACGGGTGATGAATCGGACCGGGATCAAAAAGGGTTATTTTTGGAATATCAGCATTCCTTTGACGATCGATTATTCTTTACAGCTGGCGCTCGTCGAGATGATAACAGCGATTTTGGCACGCATACCAGCTGGCGTCTTTCGGCGGCGTATGTGCAGGATCTCGATAACGGGAATACCTTTAAACTGCGTAGTACTTTTGGCAATGGCTTTCGTGCACCTAGTCTGGCCGAATTGGCTTATAACTTTGGGCCCTTTGCTTTCGGAAATGCGGCAGGTTTGAACTTGCAGGAAGAAACCAGCCAAGGCTTTGATGTTGGAGTTGAGTATCTGTTTGCGGGTGGAGCTGCAATTAAGTTGACCTATTTTGATCAACAAATTGAAGACGAAATATTCTTTGATCTCATCGGTTTTAGCGGGTATTTACAAGCGACTGGGAGTAGTGAGTCAACCGGTGTCGAATTTGAGTTGGATATTCCGATTGGAGCGAATTTTGGTATTACGGCAAACTTTACTTATAACGAAACTCAAACCCCTGAAGGCATTACTCGAGCTCGTCGACCAGAGCAGCTTGCAAATTTGGGGTTGAGATTTAACAGTGACGATAACAATCTGAAATTACTAGCTAATTATCGAATAGCAAACGATGCATTTGATCAGATATTTGGGGTTGGTCTAGTACCGTTAGATGATTATCAAGTGTTAGATGTCAGCGCAAACTTCCGATTAACCGATGCCTGGCAGCTATTTGGGCGGATCGAGAACCTTACCGATGAGGACTATCAGGAAGTCACAGGATTTAATTCAGCTGGCCGAAATGCGTATGCAGGTGTTCGCTTAAGCTTTTAGTCTTGCGAGATTGATGACCAGTAAAATGCGTTTGTTGACGGGTAGACAACTAATTTGGTTGCTAGGGCTTGCCGCGCCATGCTGTGCCCTAGCAGCCTTATTTATAGGTTCTACCAACATTTCGCCCTTGGTCATATTTGATATTCATACAAATACACAAGATTGGATGATTCTTCGAGAAATTCGACTTCCGAGAGTACTGTTATCAATGTTGGTGGGCGTGGTATTGGCAATGTCAGGTGCCGTATTACAGGGATTGTTTCGCAACCCTCTAGCGGATCCAAGTTTGATAGGGGTTAGTGCGGGTGCGTCGACTGGCGCGAGTTTAGTTATTGTGTTTGGGTCTTCGCTTGCCCTTGGTAGTGGGTTCGCTGGCTTATCTATGATCGCGTTTGGAGCGTTCGTTGGTAGTAGTCTGGCAGCTTGGTTAGTGTATCGTTTATCCGCTGGACCTCGAGGTACGTCGGTATCTACCATGTTGCTAGTTGGTATAGCAATCAGTGCTTTAGCCGCCGCGCTAAATAATTTGATGGGGTTTATCGCGGACAACGAAATGTTGCGACGCATGAGCTTGTGGCAAATGGGAAATTTGGATTTGGCAGATTGGGATCGTGTACAGCTAGGGATGGGAATGCTTTTTGCCTTTCTACTGTTATTGAATCGCCAGGCTGTCAATCTAAATGCAATGCTACTGGGTGAATCTGAAGCGCGGCATCTGGGTGTGCCGGTGGAGAAATTAAAGCGCCGATTGATTTTTCTAACTGCGCTGGGCGTAGGCGTTTGTACCTCGATGGTTGGAAATATTACATTTGTAGGATTAATTGTGCCGCATTTGGTTCGCTTAGTTTCCGGACCTGACAATAGGATACTGTTAGCTGCCTCGGGCTTGCTTGGCGGTTCGCTCCTCGTCATGGCCGATTTACTCGCGCGCGTGGTAATTGCACCAGCTGAGTTACCGGTTGGCGTGATAACTGCACTTTTAGGAGTTCCGTTCTTTATTCTGTTATTAAGACAAAACAGTTTTGCTAATGTTAGAAATTAGGAATATTTCTGTAGAAATTGCAGGCAAACGATTGCTTGATGACGTCAGCCTTGATATTCAACGGGGAGAAATAGT
>DNHK01000396.1 GCA_003485905.1 Gammaproteobacteria bacterium
AGGCGCACATGTGGTTTAACATTGCTGCGTCGACTGGCCACGCGCTTGCACAAAAATATCGTGATACTCTAGCTAGCCGCATGGGCAAGGCCGCACTTGCTGAAGCACAAAGAAAGGCGCGTAGCTGTGTTGCTAAGGTCCTAAAGGACTGTTAGCCTAAAACTGCATATATTTTTCGTGTTAACTAGTGTCGGTGATGCCCAACACATTGTTGAGGTGTGTTTTTCGTGGTTTGGGTAAATCTATTTCATTTTTCAAGTTGGCTATTACGAGGGGTGTTTGGACTCAGCTTGTTAGCTGCCTGTAACCTCCAAGTCTCGCCGGCCCTGAGCCCGCCGGTAATGGCCTCAGGCAATGAAGTCCCGTTGCGATTAGATCGCGTCACTAAGGCACCTACTCTTAATTTTCCAAGTCCTTCGGAGCTTAATAAAGCAGCAGAGCTGGAATTATCGATGCGATTAAGCGGTTATCAGGCGCTTGGAATGGCCGTGTTTTTGCCGGGAAGCCCTGCGACTGATTACCAAAGACTAGCGCAGTTGTTTAAAGCCATACACGCACAGTCGCATATTTTGAACGATGAAATTTTCCCAGTGTTGGTTGAAAAAGATGAGTTTCAAGCTTACACGCTTGGTGGCAAGGAAGTGGTGTTTTATACTGGGCTGGTTAGGCGTTTGACAGATGATGCTCTGTCATTTGTCATTGCGCATGAAATCGCCCATATCGCTGCTGGTCATGTTGGTGAAACGCAAAGCCGAAACGTGATTAATGCCATAGATTACAGCGATCCTCGCATGCTTGGTGATTTCTACTCAGTTTCCAACGAGCAGGAAGCCGATCATCTTGCTATTCTCTACATGGCGCGCGCCGGGCTTGATATCTCAGTAGCAGCAAATCTGTGGGGTGAACTAGCTGCGCGCGAGGATCAAAAGCAATATGATATATTTACAGCATCACATCCATCAATGAAGGACCGCGCGGCCTATCTTGATGCATTAAGCCGAGAGTTTAATGACAAGATTAACCAGTTTGATCAATCGCGACTTCTGGATTGCAACCCAATCTATTGCAATTAAATATGTCTGAGTGATTGTCGCTACTCTAATCGTACCGTAACCGACGAAACGCCCTCAGGCGGCTCAACCAGCCGAGCTTCGAACGATGCTTTGCTATTGGCTCCGATGCTGTTATTGGCAACGGGTGCTGGCCAAGAAAACAGTGTTGCGCCCGCCTTGTCTAGAAGGGTTACGATCAAGGCGTCTACCTGACCTGCTCCATTGCCACGATTTATCAACGTTGCTGTCACTGTCAACAAGTCTCCAGTGCCGGAGCGGATAATGTTGTGCGTTACGTCGCTGACTTTAAAAATTGCAATACCGGTGGACTCGGTAGAGACAGCAATTTCGGGCGGAACCTCATTTTTGGAGCTGCCGAGTGAGCTAGACGCTGATATGTTTTTTTGGGATGAGATGAGGTTGGCAATTCGTTCACCAAAAATGGTTCGGCTATATTCGGTGAGGAGATAGGCCGACGATGCCAAAATACCAATAAATAACAAAATTTTAAGTGTTTTAAATGTTCTTTGAAAAAAGTTACTTGGAACCCTTACTTTTTTTTCCGATTTGGTCTGTTTGGCATTATTCTGGCTTACCTCAAGCTCGCGCAGCTTTCGTCTTACATTTGCCGCGACGGGATTTAGGTCGTTTTGTTGTAGGTTATCATCTGGAATGTATGGGCTCATGATCTTTTCAGTGCTCCGCTATTGGTTGTTAACGGCAGGGCTTTTAGAAATTTAGACGGTGCAGAGAAAACACCGGATTTTCCGAGCCATTACGGTCAAAATGCGAGTATAAGTACTTCAATAACTAACGTCGTGAAAATACTAAATTAAAGTAAGTCAGCGTCGTATTAAACATTGTATTTTTGAGTTATAGAGCACGGAAAGCCTTGATAACAAGCCCCAACCCAATATTGCTAGTTTTACGATGTCTTTTATTGGCCTTGGTGCTGAGTGAGATTCGGGTGGCGCCCGCACATGCGCGTGACTGTGTGGCACCTCCCCGATATATTCAAATTTCTTTTGATTTTGATTGGCCAGTGCCGGCGCAAAACAGTTTGGCGCAGAAGATTGTAATGCAATGTGGTGAAGCTGAAAATCTGTCTGTGCTGAAAAGAGTCTTAATGCGGTCTCTGACTTCAATTGGCGTTGAACCGAATAAAATCTTGGTGGAACGCAATCCTGAAGCGCCTGTTGCAACGTTTGATATTATTACCAAAAACCAATCGAATGCTATTCGTTCAGTGATGATCCCGGTAACAGAAATTGGTTTTAGTACGATGTTAATTCCAGCATTTGAGGTACGGGGGAAGCCAATTGAGGGTAATGAGGCGATTGTTAGCTTCGCGCTAGATGAGGGCTTTATCAATGAGTTTGGGGCTGAGGTAAGGTTGCGCTGGCTAGCCGATGGCTCGCCTGTCGAGCAATCTGGAAAATCGAGGTACCGCCTCAAATATAAAGACGTTG
>DNHK01000232.1:0-961 GCA_003485905.1 Gammaproteobacteria bacterium
CCGAAACAAGAGTAGATGCTTTAGATTCCCAGGAGTCACAAAGCGACATCGGGGATCAAGTACTCCGAATTCTAGAAGAAAGTTTTTTAAAAAATTAATCTTGCCAACAATCGTGTCACTTTAAAACCACGTCGTTGCGTAAATAGTTTGAGCACGCTCACCAGCCCAAACAAGCTCTAGGAACGTTTTTTAAGAGGATTTAGCGGCTTCCTCAGCCTTCCAGGCTTGGTAGGCCTTAAACTCCTGCCAACGTTTCCACTCCAAGTATTCTGCATACTCAGGATCAACTTCCGCAGGATCACTCGTGGCGCTTTCACTGTTCGAGCCTCCGAAGATATCAAAACTAAAACCGCTACCCACCTGACGCCGGGCGGCACGGGCATAAGGTGAATCATCGGTTGCATTCGTGTTGGGATCCTTCTCGACGCCAGCCCCTGGAGCAACCTCGGTCGTCTTATTAAGATTACTGATTGAGCTACAACCCAAAACCATCACCATCAAGACGAGGGCGCCCAGTCGTGAAATACATCGGCCTATCGCACACTCACTCATCTCGTCACAATTCCTATCTTAATGATTTACGTTTCGCACACCGTAAGATTCGAATTTTAACTACAAACAAGGCCCGGCATTGCGACTTTTCGACTTTCGACCACGATTTGATCCAAAAACAGTAGTAAACTACTTCAATACCGATTTCTAAATCGTTGCCTCTTTCACACCCGCAATCATGTTCGGCACCATTTTCCAAATATCAAACCCAAAATTTCCCAAAAACACGCTATTTCTCGACTGATCAGCCATATCGCTGTTTTATCGCATTTTAAATTGTTGTATTTAAACTACACTTACACTGTTTTAGATCGACCGAAGCATGCTTTTAAGGCTCATTTTGGAGACAATAGCGTTGCTTTTGTACAAGAGCAACACTTAAACCTTTTAGGAGATAACAAGTAATGCA